>NZ_RAWN01000088.1:0-35946 GCF_003668895.1 Corallococcus sp. AB045 | reverse complement strand
CCCCATCCCCCCTCCTCGTCCCAGCATCGCCATCCAACCACAGGGGTCTGACATGGACGTGCGGGCCCACCCTCCGCGTCGATTGCCGGGCCAGCGCGCCCCCGGGCAGCATGGGGCGAAAACCTGTCCGACAGTCGGACAGGTTTTGAGGCAGCCGGTCCCGGGCGGGCGCCCCTATTCGCGCCCCACCTTGGTATCCGCGCACGCATGACGTTGTGCCCCTGTCGGTCCGGCGGCCTCGGTCCTCATGCGGCGGAAACCTGTCCGACTGTCGGACAGGTTCTGCGGCAACCGGCCCTGGACGGGCGCCCCTGTCCGCGCCCCACCTTGGTAGCCGCGCACGCACGGCGTCACGCCCCTGCCGGACCAGCGCGGCCTCGGGTGCCAGGCGGCGAAAACCTGTCCGACTGTCGGACAGGTTTTGAGGCAACCGGGCCCGGGCGGGCGCCCCTGCTCTCACCTTGGTATCCGCGCACGCACGGCGTCACGCCCCTGCCGGACCGGCGCGGCATCGGGCGCCAGGCGGCGAAAACCTGTCCGACTGTCGGACAGGTTTTGAGGCAACCGGGCCCGGGCGGGCGCCCTGCTCTCACCTTGGTATCCGAAAACGCGCGGCGTCTCGGCCCAGTGCGGCGCTCCGCAAGGCGCGCGGCCTCGGCTTCATGCGGAACGCATCTGTCCAACTGCCGGACAAGTTCGGGGGATGCGCGCCCGGCGAGTGCCTCTGGCCGTGGCCCCGCCTGGGTGTTCGATCGAGAAGTCCGTCGTGGCCCGCCGCTTCGCTCCGAAACGTCGCTCGTTGCGGCGGACCGCTTCGGGTCGCTCGCTGCATGGTGCGGCGCTCTACTGGCGCACCCATCAATGCTCCGGTGTCGGGAAGGCGGCAGGGCCAGTCACTTACGGCTGTCCGCACGGCGGTCACTTCCCGCTACCCTCCTGGCCCATGACCTCCGCTCGCGTCCCTGGCTCCCCGTTGCGGGTGGGCCTCCTTGGGTATGGTTTGTCCGGCTCGCGCTTCCATGGGCCCCTCATCGCCGCGGAACCCGCTTTCACCCTGGCTGCCGTGGCGTCGAGCCGCACGGATGCCGTGGCCCGCGACTGGCCAGGTGTTCGCACCAGCACCGTGGAGTCGCTGCTGGCGGATCCGGACCTGGACGTGCTCGTCGTGTGCACGCCCAATGACTCGCATGCTTCGCTCGCGGGACAGGCGCTTCGCTCAGGCAAGCATGTGGTGGTGGAGAAGCCCTTCGCGCTGGACGCGGACGAGGCGATGCGGCTGGACGCGCTCGCGAAGGAGCGCGGACTCTGCCTCACCGTGTTCCACAACCGGCGCTGGGACGGTGACTTCCTCACCGTGCGCCAGCTGCTGGAGCAGCGACGGCTGGGGACGCTCTATAGCCTGGAGAGCCACTTCGACCGCTTCCGGCCCCAGGTGAAGGATCGCTGGAAGGAGCAGGACGTACCCGGCGGCGGGACGCTTTGGGACCTGGGCTCACACCTCGTTGACCAGGCCGTGCAGCTCTTCGGCCTGCCCGAGTCGGTGGCCGCGGACCTGGGCCGGCAACGCCCGGGCGCACAGGGCACGGACTGGTTCCACCTGGTGCTGCGCTATGGCTCGCTGCGCGTGGTGCTGCACTCCGGATCCGTGGTGCACGCTCCGTGGCCCCGCTTCGTGTTGCAGGGCGACCGGGATGCGTACGTGAAGCATGCGCTGGATCCGCAGGAGGGACAGCTCGAAGCGGGCCTGCGTCCCGGCCATCCGGACTTCGGCCATGAACCCGCGGAGCGACACGGCCGGTTGCTGGCCTCGGGGGAAACCATCGCCACGCTCCCCGGAGAGTACGGCCAGTTCTACCGGCAGCTCGGCGCCGCCATCCTCCACGGCGCGCCCGTGCCCGTGACGGCACTGAGCGCGAGCGAGACGGTTCGCGTCATCCAGGCCGCGATCCAGAGCGACCTGGAAGGCCGCCGCATTCCGCTGTTGCCTCGTGACTGAAGCGTCAGAGCGTCTTCTCCAACACCAGGAACGTGGGCGACGCGTAGCCCGCGTGCGTTCCATGGGAATGGAAGACGTAGCCCTGGCGCGCGTACCACGCATGGTGCGACGTGAGCGCGAGCCGCACCGACAGCCGCACGCGCGTCTGGCCCAGCTCGCGCGCTCGGGACTCCGCTGCCTCCATGAGGCGCAGCGACACGCCCTGGCCCCGGTGCGAGGGCAGCACCGCGAGCCGGTCCAGATACTGGTGGTCTCCCTTCGGGTGGAAGAAGACGCAGCCGAAGAGGATGCCGTCCGCCTCCGCGACGAAGGCGCCTCCGTCCGACAGCTCGCGCCGCACCACGGCCTCCGTCTTGTCGTGCGCGCTGGAGGGCGGATCCAGGCGGCCGCGGTATTCCTCGAAGGCGTCGCGCAGCACCTGGGTGATCCGCTCGGCGTCGGTGGGCACGGCTTCGCGGATCCGGAAGGACTCAGGCATTCCCGAAGTCTAGTGGAAACGTCAGGCGCGGGCGTTTCACCATCACGGTGAAACACCGCTGAAACATGTCACCAGAGACCAAGCGTGGCGCGGAATTCCCGCCAGGTCCCCACCGCCCGCATGGCCGCGCTCCCGAGCGGGCTGACAGCCAGGCCCTCTCAAGCAAATCGCTGCGGCCGTGTCGGAGTGCCTGTCTACTATCCCGCGCTCTCGCGAGTCCGGGAACCCGTCACATCTCCTCCCCGAGCGTTCGCAAGACCCCCTCCCAAGGAGTCTCTGGCCCATGGCTTCCACCCCTGAGCAGAAGCGCGCGCGGCTGGCGGAATTGCTGCGCGAGAAGCGCCGCCCCACGTCGCGGGTTCCGGCGTCGTTCGGTCAGGAGCGCATGTGGTTCCAGGAGCGGTTGGCGCCCGGGCAGGCCGGATTGAACCTGCTCTTTTCGGTGCGCCTGGAGGGGCTGCTCGATGTGCCCTCGCTGGCGGGGAGCCTGAACGAAGTGGTGCGCCGCCACGCGGTGCTGCGCACCACCTTCGTGGAGCAGGACGGGCGGCCATGGCAGCGCATCGCACCCGAGCTGGACGTGCCCCTGCCCGTGGTGCCGGTGGTGGATGCCGCGGAGGCCTGGCGCAGGCTGCACGAGGAGGCTCGCGCGCCGTTCGACCTGGAACAGGGGCCACTGCTGCGCGCCGTGGTCTTCGCCGTCTCCCCCACCGAGCACCTGTTGCTGCTCGCGCTGCACCACACCGTGTCCGACGGCTGGTCCATGGGCCTGCTGGTGCACGAGCTGGGCGCCCTCTACGAGGCCCTGGCTTCGGGCGGGACGCCAGTGCTGCCCGCGCTGGCGTTGCAGTACGCGGACTTCTCCGTGTGGCAGCGGGAGGCGCTGAAGGGAGAGTCGCTGGAGGCGTCGCTCGACGTGTGGCGCTCGCGGCTGGATGCGCGGGCGGTCCTGTCGCTGCCCACGGATCGGCCCCGCACCGGACCTACGGACAGCCGGGGCGCGACCGTGACCGCGATGCTTCCCGTCGCGCTGGTGCAACGGCTCACGGCCCTGGCGGCGCAGGAGGGCACCACCCTCTTCACGGTGTTGCTCGCGGGTTTCAACGTGTTGCTCCTGCGTTACTCCGGGCAGGACGATCTCACGGTCGGAACACCAGTCGCCGGACGCTCGCGCGCGGAGCTGGAGCCGCTGGTCGGGTTGTTCGTCAACACGCTCGCGCTGCGCACGTCGCTCGCGGGGGATCCGTCGTTCCGCGCGCTCATGGGCCGCGTGCAGGCGACGTCGGTGGAGTCCTTCGCGCACCAGGACGTGCCCTTCGAGAAACTGGTGGAGGTGCTCCAGCCTCCGCGCCACCTGGACGTGCCGCCGTTCTTCCAGGTGATGTTCGTCCTGCAGAACACGCCCCTTCCGGCCATACGCCTGCCTGGGCTGTCGCTGGACGCGCAGCTGGTGGACAGCGGCTTCGCGCAGTTCGACCTCACCCTCTTCGCCTTCGAACAGGCGGACGGCCTGCGCCTCACCGCTGAGTACCGCACCGCCCTCTTCGATGAGGCAACGATGGTGCGGCTGATGGGGCACCTGCGCGTCCTGATGGAGGACGCCGTCTCCCGGCCGGATGCGCGCCTGTCAGAGCTGTCCCTCCTGGACGCCACCGAACGGCAGCGCGTGCTTCATGCGTGGAACGGGCCGCGGGAGGCGTTCCCTCGCGGGGTGCTGCTGCATCAATTGGTGGAAGCGCAGGTGGCTCGCACGCCGGACGCGGTGGCCGTCACCTTTGGAGAGACGGCGCTCACCTATGCGCAGCTGGATGCCCGGGCCAACCAGCTCGCGTGGCACCTGCGGTCCATGGGCGTGGGGCCGGAGGTTCGCGTCGGGTTGATGCTGGAGCGGTCGCTGGAGCTGGTGGTGGCGCTGCTCGCGACGTTGAAGGCGGGAGGGGCGTACGTTCCGCTGGATCCGTCCCTGCCCGCGCAGCGGCTCGTGTGGATGTTCGAGGACGCGCGGCCCGCCGTGGTGCTCATCCAGGAGCGGCTGGTGGCGCGGCTGCCGGCCGGGGACACCGTGCCGGTGCTCCGCCTGGATTCCCAGTGGGCGGAGGTGGCTCGGCAGCCGACCGATGCGCCGCCTCCGGTGGCCTCCGAGGACGCGCTGGCGTACGTCATCTTCACGTCCGGCAGCACGGGGCGGCCCAAGGGCGCGATGAACGCGCACGCGGGCATCGTCAACCGGCTCCTGTGGATGCAGGGGTCGCTGCCGCTGTCACCGGGCGATGCGGTGTTGCAGAAGACGCCGTTCAGCTTCGACGTGTCCGTGTGGGAGTTCTTCCTGCCGCTGATGGCGGGCTCGCGGCTGGTGGTGGCTCGGCCCGGAGGACACCAGGAGCCGGACTATCTGGCGGACCTCATCGCGCGGGAGCGCATCACCGTCACGCACTTCGTGCCGTCCATGCTCCAGGCGTTCCTGGAAGCACCCGGCCTGGAGCAGTGCGCGTCGCTGCGCCAGGTGGTGTGCAGCGGTGAAGCGCTGCCGCTGGAGCTGGCCGAGCGGTGCCTGGCGCGGCTGCCCCAGATCCGGCTGCACAACCTCTATGGCCCCACCGAGGCCGCGGTGGAGGTCACCGCGTACGAGTGCGTCCGCGGCGCGCTGGGGCGCTCCGTGCCCATCGGGTATCCGGTGGCGAATACGGCGATCCGGCTGCTGGACGCGTCGCTGCGACCGGTGCCCCAGGGCGTTCCCGGGGAGCTGTTCATCGGCGGCGTTCAGGTGGGCCGCGGGTATCTGGGTCGCCCGGACCTGACCGCGGAGCGCTTCATCCCGGACGCGTTCAGTGACATGCCCGGAGCCCGGCTGTACCGCACGGGGGACCTCGCCCGGTGGCTGCCCGATGGCGCCATCGAGTACCTGGGCCGAACCGACTTCCAGGTGAAGGTGCGCGGGCTGCGCATCGAACTGGGAGAGATTGAGGCCGCGCTGGAGCAGCACCCGGCCGTGCGGCAGGCCGTCGTCGTGGCGATCGCGGGCGTCACGGCGAGCGACACGCGGCTGGTGGCGTATCTCGTCGGCGGGACGGACGTACCGGGAACCGAGGCCCTTCGGACGTTCCTCTCCGAGAAGCTCCCCGAGTACATGGTGCCCGGTGCCTTCGTCTCGATGGAGGCCATGCCCCTGACGTCCAGTGGCAAGGTCGACCGCAGGGCGCTGCCCGTGCCCGACGCCGCACCGGGGGCGGCTCCGGAGTACGTCGCGCCGCGCACGCCCATGGAGGAGCGGCTGGCTTCGCTCTGGGCGGAGCTGCTGCGCGTGGAGCGCGTGGGCGTGCACGATGACTTCTTCGCGCTGGGAGGGCATTCGCTGCTCGCCACTCAGCTGCTTTCGCGCATCCGCGCGGCATTGCAGATGGAGCTGCCGCTGCGGGCGATCTTCAAGGCGTCCACACTCGCGGCCCTGGCTTCGGCGCTGGAGGAGATGCGGGGCCGGAGTGAGGGTCCTCATGCGCCGCCGTTGCGGCCCGTGAGCCGGGAGGGCGAGCTCGCGCTGTCCTTCGCGCAGCAGCGCCTGTGGTTCCTGGAGCAGCTCCAGCCCGGGGGCGTTGCGTACAACCTGCCAGGGACCGTCCTGCTCGAAGGCGCGCTCCATGTTCCCGCGCTGCGGCAGTCCCTGGACGCGCTGGTCGAACGGCATGAAGTGCTGCGCACCACGTTCGCCTCCCGCTCCCATGGGCCGGTTCAGCGCATCGCGCCCCCGGCGCCGTGCCCGTTCGAGTTCGTGGACCTGGACGAAGCGGCACCGAGCACGCGTGATGCCGGCGACGAGTCCCTTCGCTCGGACTCCCGTGCGTCAACCGTGCGCGATGCCGCGGACCGGGACGGCATCGGATTCATGGACCCGGATACCGGGGCCGTCAACGAGCTCGGTGCTCGGCTGCGGGACTTCGTCGCCGCGCAGGCGCAGCGGCCCTTCGACCTGGTGCGGGGCCCGATCTTCCGCGCGGCGCTCGTGCGGCTGGAGGAGACGCGGCATGTGCTGCTCGTCCTCACGCATCACATCGCTTCGGACGGCTGGTCCACGGGGGTGCTCGTGCGCGAGGTGGTCGCCCTCTATCAAGCCTTCGCTTCCGGCCAGCGTCCTTCGCTTCCGCCACTTCCCGTCCAGTACGCCGACTTCGCCGCGTGGCAACGCTCCTGGCTTCAGGGAGAGGTGCTCACCTCGCAGCTCGCGTGGTGGCGGGAGCAGCTCGCGGGTGCGCCTCCGCTCCTGATGCTTCCCACGGACCGGCCTCGCCCGGCGGTGCAGACGTTCTCGGGGGACTCGCTCGCGGTGCGGCTGTCCCGGAAGCTGACGGACGGCGTGCATGCCGTGGCGAGGCAGACGGGGGCCACCCCCTTCATGGTGCTGCTCGCCGCGTACCAGCTGTTGCTGTCACGGTATGCCGGACAGGACGACGTCAGCGTGGGCGCTCCGGTCGCGGGCCGCACCCGTTCGGAGACGGAAGGGTTGATTGGCTTCTTCGTCAACACGCTGGTGATGCGTGCGCGCATCGACCCTCGCGCTTCGTTCCGGACGCTGCTCGCCCAGGTGCGCACCACGACGCTTGGCGCCTTTGAACACCAGGACGTCCCCTTCGAGAAGCTGGTGGAGGAACTCCAGCCCGCACGCGACCCGAGCCACACGCCGTTCTTCCAGGTCACCCTCACCCTCCAGAACGCGCCCACCGCGGAGTGGCGGCTGCCGGACCTCACGCTGCGAGAGCTACCTCCTCCCTTCACGCCGTCGAAGTACGACTTCAGCCTCATCCTGGAAGAGTCGCCGGACGGCTTCACCGGCAGCCTCCACTACAACACCGACCTCTTCGACCCGGCCTTCCTCCAGGGTTTGATGCAGGGCTACGCCACGCTGCTGGAAGCGCTTCCCGGACAGCTGGAGCACCCGGTGGAGCAGCTGCCGCTGATGCCCACCGAAGCACGGCGGCAGGTGCTGGAAGACTTGACTGGCGTCTCCTCGATGCGGGACTTCTCCGCGCGGTCCATCCCGGCCCGCTTCGCGGAACAGGTCGCTCGGGCGCCGGACGCGGTGGCGCTCGTATCCGAGTCCGGAAGCCTGACGTATGCACGGCTCGATGCGCGGGCGAACCAGCTCGCCCACCACCTTCGCGCCTCTGGCATCTCCGAGGGCAGTCGCGTGGCGGTGCTGTTGCCGCGCTCGCCGGACCTCATCGTCTCGTTGCTGGCGGTGCTCAAGACCGGAGCGGCCTATGTCCCCATCGACCTGAATGCTCCGCCCGAGCGCTGGTCCCTCCTGCTGGAGCAGTCCGGGGCGGGCATGGTCATCACGCTGGAGGCGCTCGCGGATGAGCTGCCGTCGCTGATGACGCCGCTGGTGCTGCTGGATGCGGATGCGTCCCGGCTGGCTTCGCGTCCGGAGACAGCGCCAGCGGAGCCGCGCGCGACAGGGGACCGGCTGGCCTATGTCCTCTTCACCTCGGGTTCCACCGGGACGCCAAAGGGCGTCTGCGTTCCGCACCGCGCCGTGCTGCGGCTGGTGGTGGACACCGACTTCATGCGCTTCGGCCCGGAGGAGGTCTTCCTCCAGCTCGCGCCGGCCGCGTTCGATGCTTCGACACTCGAAATCTGGGGTGCGTTGCTGCATGGGGCCCGGCTCGTGCTCGCGCCTCCGGGGGAGCTGTCCCTCGCGCGCATCGCGGAGGTGCTGACAGGGCACCGTGTCACCACGCTGTGGCTCACGGCCGCCCTCTTCGAACAGATGGCCGTGCACCATCCGGAGGCCCTCGCCTCCGTGTCACAGGTGCTGGCGGGAGGCGACGTGCTCCCGGCGTCCCGCGTGCGGGAACACCTGGCGCGGATGCGTCCAGGCACGGTGTTGATCAACGGCTACGGCCCCACCGAGAACACCACCTTCTCCGCCACGCACCGGATGCATGCGGGCGACGCAGTGGAGACCGCCGTTCCCATCGGGCGTCCACTGCCCCACTCCACCGCCTACGTGCTGGATCCAGCGATGCGGCCAGTGCCTCCTGGCATGCCGGGAGAGCTGTACGTCGGCGGCGAGGGACTGGCGTGGGGCTACCTCCACCAGCCCGCGCTCACCGCCGAACGCTTCGTGCCCCACCCGTTCAGCACGACACCGGGGGCACGGCTCTACCGCACCGGCGACAGGGCGCGCTGGCGCGCGGACGGCACGTTGGACTTCCTGGGGCGCACCGACTTCCAGGTGAAGCTGCGCGGCTTCCGCATCGAACCGGGCGAGGTCGAAGCGGCCCTGCGCGGACTGCCGGGCGTGCACGAAGCCGTGGCCGTGGTGCGCGAGGACGTGCCCGGAGACAAGCGACTGGTGGCCTACGTCGTTGGTGAATCCCTGGACGGCAGGGCCCTGCGCTCGGAGCTCCAGCAGCGGCTCCCCGACTACCTCATCCCCAGCGCCTTCGTGGTGCTGGACACCCTGCCCCTCAACACCAACGGCAAGCTGGACCGCTCCGCGCTTCCCGCTCCTGAGGCCCCCGTGGCTTCGGCGGACACGTACGTCGCGCCTCGAGACGCGGTAGAGGAACAGCTCGCCGCCCTCTTCACGGAGGTGCTGCACGTTCCTCGCGTGGGCATCCACGATGACTTCTTCGACCTGGGGGGCCACTCCCTGCTGGCCACGCAGGTGGTGTCGCGCGTGCGCTCGACGCTGGGTGTGGAGCTGCCCCTTGGCGACCTCTTCGCCGCGCCCACGGTGGAGACGCTCGCGATCCGGGTGGTGGCACTGCGCTCGCGGGAGGACTCCCGGCCGGGGACGCCGCCGCTCGTGACCGTGCCGCGCTTCGGTCCCGTGCCGCTGTCATACGCGCAGCAGCGGCTGTGGTTCCTGGATCAACTCCAGCCGGGCAGCGCCTTCTACAACGTGCCCGGCATCCTGGTGCTCGATGGCGCGCTAGATGCCTCGGCGCTGGAGCAGTCCCTTCAGGCCCTGGTGCGCCGGCATGAAGTCCTGCGCACCACGTTCGTGTCCGACGGGGACTCGCCGGTCCAGCGCCTCCATCCCGAAGCGACACTCACGCTGTCCGTCGTCTCGCTGGAGTCCATCCCCGAGGACCGCCGTGAAGCCGAGGCGCACCGTCACGCCGCCTCCGAGGCCGCGCGGCCCTTCAACCTGGGCACCGGGCCCCTGGTGCGCGCAGTGTTGCTGCGGCTGGATTCACGGCGTCACTGGTTGCTGCTCACGCTGCACCACATCGTCTCCGACGGCTGGTCCATTGGCGTCTTCGCTCGTGAGCTGGGCGCGCTGTACCGGGCCTTCGCTTCCGGTCAGTCCCCGGCGCTGCCTCCCCTGCCCCTCCAGTACGCGGACTTTGCTGTCTGGCAGCGCTCGTGGCTCCAGGGGGACGTGCTCCAGGCGGAGCTGGAGTGGTGGCGCGGGCAGCTCGCCGGCGCGCCCACCGCGCTGGAGTTGCCCACCGACCGGCCTCGACCCGTCTCGCAGTCGTTCCGGGGCGCGTCGCTTCCCGTCGCGCTGTCCCTTGACGTGTCCAACGCGGTCAAGGCGCTGGCGGCCCGGGAAGGTGCCACGCCATTCATGGTGCTGCTCGCGGGCTTCCAGTTGCTGCTGGCGCGCTACACGGGCCAGGACGACGTGCTCGTGGGCTCCGCCATCGCCAACCGCAACCGCGCGGAGACGGAGGGCCTCATCGGCTTCTTCGTGAACACGCTGGTGCTGCGTGCTCGCATCGACCCGCGCGCTTCGTTCCGGACGCTGCTGGCCCAGGTGAAGGCGACGACGCTCGCGGCGTACTCGCACCAGGACCTGCCCTTCGAGAAGCTGGTGGAGGGCATGCAGGGAGCTCGGGACCTGAGCCGGTCTCCGCTGTTCCAGGTGGCGTTCACGTTCCAGAACGCTCCCGTGAATGCGTTGGATCTTCCCGGCCTCCGCCTGGAGCTGCGCGGCGGGGAGAGCACCACCGCGAAGTTCGACCTGGACTTCAGCCTCCAGGAACGGGACGGCGCGTTCAGCGGCGACCTGAACTTCAGCACCGACCTCTTCGACCCCGCCACCGTCACCCGGATGATGGCGCACTTCCAGGCGCTGCTCGGCGCGCTCACGGCCCACCCCGAGGCTCGCGTGCGGGAGCATTCGCTGCTCGACGGCGCGGAACGTCAGCGCGTGCTCGTGGATTGGAACGCCACGCAGCGTCCGCTCGCGCCCCACTCCGTGCCGGAGCTGTTCGCGGCCCAGGTGCTCCGCGCTCCGGAGGCCGTCGCGGTCCAGCACGAAGGTCAGGTGCTCACCTACGCGGCGCTGGCGGAACGGGCACGTCGGCTGGCCCGTCGCCTGCGCGCCTTCGGACTCCCTCCGGAGGCGCGGGTCGCGCTGTGCGTGGAGCGGGGGCTGGAGCTGGTGGTGGGGATGCTCGGCATCCTGGAGGCGGGCGGCTGCTATGTGCCCATGGACCCCGCCTATCCGCGCTCCCGCCTCGCGTTCATGTTCGAGGACGCGGGCATCTCCGCGGTGGTGGGCCAGCGTGACCTGCTGGGCGCCCTTCCGGAACACTCCCTGCCCACGGTGCGCCTGGATCCGGACGTGGAGGAAGCCGGCCAGGAACCGGCGCCTGCATCCGCGAACATCACCGTGCGGCCGGAGCAACTGGCCTACGTGCTCTACACCTCGGGCTCCACGGGCACGCCCAAGGGCGTGGGCATCACGCACCAGTCCATCGCGCACCTGGTGCGGGACACGAACTACGTCGAGCTCGGGCCGGATGACTGCGTGGTGCAGGCGGGCACGCCTTCGTTCGACCTGGCCACCTTCGAGGTCTGGGGCGCGCTGCTCAACGGCGCGCGGCTCGTCATCCTGCCGCGTGAAGTGACGCTGGCTCCAGCGGAGCTGGCTCGCACGCTGCGCGAGGTGGGCGCCACCACGGCCCTGTTCGCCACGGCCCTGTTCCACACCGTGGCGCGCGAAGTCCCCGATGCCTTCGCCACGATGCGCACGGTCCTCTACGCCGGTGAGGCCGCGAACGCGGATGCGGCTCGCGCGGTGCTGCGCGCGGGGCCTCCGGGCCGGCTGGTGAACCTGTACGGCCCCACGGAGACGACCGTGGGAGTCACCACGCACGACATCGTGGACCTGCCGGAGCACGCGACGTCGGTGCCCATCGGCCGGCCGATGACTCGGGTCCAGACGTACGTGCTGGATGCGCACGGGCAGCCCGTGCCCGTGGGTGTTCCGGGCGAGCTGTACCTGGGCGGTGACGGTCTGGCCCGCGGCTACCTGGGACGCCCCTCGCTGACGGCGGAGCGCTTCGTGCCTTCACCGTGGGGCGACGTGCCCGGTGCGCAGCTGTACCGCACGGGAGACCGGGTGCGCTGGCTCGCGGACGGGACGCTGGACTTCCTGGGCCGCATGGACACGCAGGTGAAGCTGCGCGGCTTCCGCATCGAACTGAGCGAGGTGGAGGCCATCCTCCGGCAGCACCCCTCCGTGAAGGCCGCGGTGGCTGGGGTGATTGCGGATCGCCTCGTGGCGTGGTTCGTGCCGGGCGCTCCGGTGGAGGCAGCGGCGTTGCGCGCCTTCGTCTCCGAACGGCTGCCCGCGCCGCTGGTGCCCTCCGCGTTCGTGTCGATGGACGCCCTGCCGCTCACGCCCGTGGGCAAGGTGGACCGCAAGGCGCTGCCCGCTCCGGATGCGCGCTCGGTCGCTGGCGGGCCCGCGGGTCCGGAGCGGATGACGCTCTTCCAGCAGCGCATCGCCACGCTGTTCCAGGAGCTGCTCCGCCTGGAGTCGGTGGGGCTGCACGATGACTTCTTCGTCATCGGGGGCCATTCGCTGCTGGCCACGCAGCTCGTCTCGCGGCTGCGTTCGACCTTCGGCGTGGAGCTGCCGCTGCGCGCCCTCTTCGATGCGCCCACCGTCGCCCGGCTCACGGAGCGGGTGGAGGCCAACCTCCTCGCGCGTGTCGAAGGACCGCGCATCCCGGCCCTCGTCGCCACGTCGAGGGAGCAGGACCTGCCGGTGTCCTACGCGCAGCAGCGGCTGTGGGTGGTGGAGCAGCTCCGCCCGGGCGGCAGCCACTACACCCTCGCCACCGCGCTGCGGCTGGAAGGCGCGCTGGACGTGGAGGCGCTGCGCCGCGCACTGGAGCTCATCGTCTCCCGGCATGAAGCCCTGCGCACAACGTTCGCGATGAAGGAGGGCCAGCCCGTCCAGCACGTGCACGCGGCGGGTGCATGGGAGCTGCCGGTCACCGACCTGACCACCGTGCCCCGGGAGTCCCGCGAGGCCGAGGCCCAACGGCGCTCCGTGGAAGAGGCCGCCACTCCCTTCGACCTGGGCCGGGGACCGGTCCTGCGCACGCGGCTGCTCCGCCTGGATGCGCGGGAGCACCTGTTGCTCCTGTGCATGCACCACATCGTCTCCGACGGCTGGTCGCTGGGCGTGCTCGTCCGCGAGGTGGCCGGCGCCTACGAAGCCTTCGCATCTGGCCGGGCACCCGTGTTGCCGGCGCTACCGGTGCAGCCCGCGGACTTCGCCGTGTGGCAGCGCTCCTGGCTCCAGGGGGACGTGCTGGCGCGGGAGGTGTCTTGGTGGAAGCAGCACCTCGCCAGGGCTCCCCAGGTGCTGGAGCTGCCCACGGACAAGGCGCGTCCGCCGCTCCAGTCCACGAAGGGGGCGCTGCTTCCCGTGCACCTTCCGTCCTCGGGCGTGGAGCGGTTGGTGGCATTGGGCCGCTCGGAAGGCGCGACGCCGTACATGGCGCTGCTCGCGGTGTGGCAGGTGCTGCTGTCGCGGTATTCGCGGCAGGAGGAGCTGCTGGTGGGATCGCCCATCGCGGGCCGCGACCGTGCGGAGTTGGAGGGGCTGGTCGGCTTCTTCGTGAACACACTGGTGCTGCGCGGGCGCGTGCGTCCGGGGGACTCGTTCCGGACGCTGCTCTCCCAGGTGCGGGCCACGGCGCTCGCATCCTTCGAGCACCAGGACCTTCCGTTCGAGAAGCTGGTGGAGGAGCTGCACGTGGCTCGCGACCTGAGCCGCAACCCGCTGGTGCAGGCGGTGTTCGCGCTCCAGAACGCGCCCACCGGCGAGTTGAAGGCGCCGGGGCTCACGCTGCGGCCCGTGCCGGTGGACAACGCCACGGCCCGCTTCGACCTGGGCCTGTTGCTGCACGAGGCGCCAGATGGACTGCGCGGCGTCATCGAATACAGCACGGACCTCTTCGAGCGTCCCACCGTGGAGCGGCTGGCCGGGCACCTGCGCACGTTGCTGGACGCCGTCGTCGCCGCTCCGGACGTCCCGCTGGCCCAGGTGGCATGGCTCACGCCCGACGAGCGCCAGCAGGTGCTCACGGACTGGAACACCACCGGCGTGGACTACCCGCGTGAGTCGAACCTCGTGGAACGCTTCGCGCTCCAGGTCGCACAGCGTCCGGAGGCCATCGCGCTGGAGTCGGGTGACGCTCGGCTGACGTATTCGCGGCTCGATGCTCGGGCGAATGCGTTGGCCTGGGTGCTGCGCTCGCAGGGCGTGGGGCCGGATGCGCTGGTGGCGGTGTGCCTGGAGCGCTCCGTGGAGCTCGTCGTCACGCTCCTGGCCATCCTCAAGGCGGGTGGGGCCTATGTCCCCCTGGATGCCGCGTACCCCGCGCGGCGACTGGCCCTCATGCTGGAGGACGCGCCGCCCCGACTGCTCGTCACCACCCGCGCGCTGCGGGCCTCGCTGCCGGTCGCGGAAGCAGTGCCTTGCGTCTTCGTGGAGGAGACGCGCCTGGAGGAACAGCCCTCCACGGCTCCGGACGTGGCGCTGTCCTCGCGGAACCTCGCGTATGTGGACTTCACCTCCGGGAGCACTGGGCGCCCCAAGGGCGTCGCCGTGGAGCACCGGGGCGTGCTGCGGCTCCTGCACGGTGCCCCCTGGGCCTGCTTCACTCCGGACGAGACGTTCCTGCTGATGGCTCCGCTGTCCTTCGACGCGTCGACGTTGGAGCTGTGGGGGCCGCTGCTGTCCGGCGGCAGGCTGGTGGTCTTCCCGCCGCAGCCGCCCACCGACCTGGAGCTGCTGGGCCAGATCATCCGCCGTCATGGCGTCACGTCGCTCTACCTGTCCGCGGGATTGTTCGCGCAGGTGGTGGACGTGAAGCGGGAGGTGCTGCGCGGACTGCGGCAGCTCTTCGTCGGCGGGGACGTCCTGTCTCCCACGCACACGCGCCGCGTGGTGGAGACGCTAGGCCTCCCGGTGGTCAACGGCTACGGCCCCACCGAGGCCACCGTCTTCACCTGCTGCCTCCGCATGGAGCGCCCCGAGGACGTCCCGGCCGAGTCGATCCCCATCGGGCCTCCGCTGCCGAACACGCGGACGTTCGTGGTGGACGGCTCGCTGCGGCCGGTGCCCGTGGGTGTGCCGGGTGAGCTGCTCATCGGCGGGGACGGGCTCGCGCGGGGCTACCTCTCCCGCCCGGACCTCACCGCCGAGCGCTTCATCCCCCACCCCTTCGCCACCACGCCCGGAGAGCGCGTGTACCGCACGGGAGACCGGGTCCGCTGGCGCGCGGACGGCAGCCTGGAGTTCCTGGGCCGCATCGACACCCAGGTGAAGGTGCGCGGCTACCGCATCGAACTCTCCGAGGTCGAAGCCGCCCTCCGGGACTGGCCCGCCCTCACCGACGCGGCCGTGCTCGTGCGCGAGGACGTGCCCGGCGACAAGCGGCTCGTGGCCTACGTGGTGGCCAGCGCGTTGGACGTCCAGGCGCTGCGCGAACACCTGCGACAGCGGCTGCCCGAGTACATGGTCCCGGCCGCGTTCGTCCCGCTGCCCGTGCTGCCCCTCTCCGCCACCGGCAAGCTGGACCGTCAGGCCCTGCCCGCGCCGGACGTCGCGGCGAGTGCTCGCAAGGGGCGGTTCGTGGAGCCCGCGGATCCGCTGGAGGAACAGCTCGCCGCCATCTGGGCCCGGGAATTGGGTGCCCGGAGCGTCGGTGTCCACGACCACTTCTTCGAGGACCTGGGCGGCACGTCGCTCACCGTCGTCCGCGTCGCCAGCCGGCTGCACGAGTCGCTCCGGCGCGACGTGCCCGTGGTCTGGCTGTTCGAACACCCAACGGTCCACGGGCTGGCCCGAAGACTGGAGCGAGAGGGGTATCCCAAGCAGCCCAGCCTCGCGCCCACGCCGCCCCCTATTGCGCCCACGGCTCCTGAATCCACGGCAACAGTGGAGCCCGTCGCGTCCGTGCCATCCACGCTTGCTTCCGCTCCGGTTCCCGCGCCCATGCCTTCCAACTCCGCCTCCACGCCCATGCCGTCAGGGGGCGCGACGGAGCGAACGCCAGCGCTGCCATCAAACGCCATCGCCATCATCGGCATGTCCGGGCGCTTCCCTGGCGCGGCGTCGGTGGAGGAGTTCTGGCGCAACCTGCGTGAGGGCGTGGAGTCCATCTCCCGCTTCACTCCCGAGGAGCTGGAGCCGATGCCCGGCCTGCCTCCGGGCGTGTCGCTGACACAGCATCCAGGGTTCGTGCCCGCGCAGGGTGTGCTCGCGGACATCGACCAGTTCGATCCCGCGTTCTTCGACATGTCCCTGCGCGAGGCGCAGTGGACCGACCCGCAGCAGCGGATGTTCCTCCAGTGCGCGTGGGCGGCGCTGGAGGACGCGGGCCTCGACCCCGCGCGCTTCCCGGGCGTCATCTCCCTCTTCGCGGGCGCGAACGAGTCCGGCTACGCGAACGAGGTGCAGCGGCACCTGCCGTTGGACTCGGCGGCGTTCTTCGAGCTGTACGGCACGGCGACCTACCAGAGCCTGCCGACGAAGGTGTCCTACAAGCTGGGGCTCACCGGCGAGAGCATGCTCGTGTACACGGCGTGCTCCACGGGGCTCGTGGCGGTGCATGTCGCGTGTCAGAACCTGTTGTCCGGACTGTCGGACGTGGCGCTCGCGGGCGCGACGCGGCTGTCGGTGCCACAGCGCACCGGCTACGTACACCAGGAGGGGATGATCTACTCCCCGGACGGCCACTGCCGCGCCTTCGATGCGAAGGGCAAGGGCACCGTCTCCGGCAGCGGCGTGGCGGCCGTGGTGCTCAAGCGGCTGGAGGACGCGGTCCGCGACGGCGACCCCATCCACGCCGTCATCCGAGGCACCGCCGTCAACAACGACGGGCGCGACAAGTCCGGCTTCACGGCGCCCAGCGTGCAGGGACAGGCGACCGTCATCACGCAGGCGTTGCGCCGTTCAGGCGTGACCGCGACGGACATCGGCTACGTGGAGGCCCACGGGACGGCGACCCCGCTGGGCGACCCCATCGAGGTCGCTGCGCTCCAGCGCGCCTACGGCCTGGGACCCGAGCACCGGGGCACCATCCCCCTGGCGTCGCTCAAGACGAACGTGGGCCACCTGGACACGGTGGCGGGGCTCGCGGGGCTCATCAAGGTCGCGCTGTCGCTGCGCGAGGAGGAGATTCCTCCCAGCCTCCACTTCGAGTCTCCGAACCCGCGGATCGACTTCGACGCGGGGCCGTTCTTCGTCAACACGCGCCTGCGGCCCTGGCCTCGGGGGAAGACGCCCCGGCGCGCGGCGGTGAGCTCGTTTGGCGTGGGCGGGACGAATGCGCACGCCGTGCTGGAGGAGGCGCCTGTCGTGCGGAGCGGGCCCACGACGCGCTCGCACCAGCTGTTCGTGCTGTCGGCGCGCTCGCCGGAGTCCCTGGAGGCGGGGGCGCTGGCGCTGGCGTCGCACGTGCTGGCGGACCGGTCCCCGGAGGCGCTGGAGGCCGCGTCGTTGAAGCTGGCGGATCAGATCCTGTCCGCACGTTCACCGGAGGCCTTGGAGGCGGCGGCGAAGCAGCTGGCGTTGCGAGTGCTGTCGGCGCGCTCGCCGGAGTCGCTGGAGGCGTTGTCGGCCCGGTTCTCCGTGGAGGTCGCGGGGGATGGAGGAGTGTTCGCGGACGCCGCGTATACGCAGGCGGTGGGACGCCGGGCCTTCGAGTACCGGAGAGCGGTGGTCGCCCGGGACGCGGCGGACCTGGCGAAGCAGCTTCGCAAGACGGCTGCGCCTTCGCGCTTGAAGGACGTGGAGGGGGCGCGCCGCAAGCGGGTGGCGTTCGTCTTCTCCGGTCAGGGCTCGCAGCAGGTGGGCATGGGGCGGGAGCAGGATGCGTCCGTGCCGGCGTTCCGCGCGCAGGTGGATGCATGCCTGACGCTGCTGGATGCGCCACTGCGTTCGCGGGTGGAGACGCTGCTGCGTCCGGGACCGGGCCAGGAGACGGAGGCGTCCGCGATGCTCTCCGACACCCGTGTCGCGCTGCCGGCCCTGTTCACGGTGCAGGTGGCGCTGGCTCGGCTGTGGCAGGCGTGGGGCATCGTTCCGCACGCCGTGCTGGGGCACAGCTTCGGTGAGTACGCCGCCGCCTGTGTCGCGGGTGTGCTCTCGCTGCCGGATGCGCTGCGGCTGGCCGTGGTCCGAGGGGAGCTGATGCACCGGTTGCCTCCGGGCGCGATGCTCGGCGTGGCGCTGCCGGCGACGGAGGTCCGGCCGCTGCTGTCCGGACGGTTGACGCTCGCGGCGATCAACGCGCCGGACCGGTGTGTCGTCTCCGGCCCCGTGGACGAGGTGGAGCGCCTCCAGGCGGTGTTGCAGCAGCGCAAGGCGGGCGCGGTGCGCATGCCGTCGGGCCATGCGTTCCACTCGGCGGACGTGGAGCCGTTGATGGCGGAACTGGCGCGCGCGGTGGGTGCGCTCCAGCGCAGCGAGCCTTCCGTGCGGTACGTCTCCAGCCTCACGGGGGCGCTGGCGCATCCGGGCGAGCTGGCCGCGCCGGAGTACTGGGCCACGCAGATGCGGCAGCCCGTGCGATTCACGGACGCGGTGGGGGCCCTGCTGGAGGAAGGGTGCAGCGTGCTGCTGGAGGTGGGGCCCGGCCAGGACCTCACCCCGCTGATCCGCGCGTGCCTGGGTGCGGACCGGGAGCGAGTAAAGGCGCTCGCGTCGCTGCGCCGGGGCGGTGCGACGACGGAGCAGTCGGGGTTGTTCCAGTGCGTGGGCGAGCTGTGGACGCAGGGCCTGGAGGTGGACTGGACCGCGTTCTACGCCCACGAGCAGCGCCGCCGCGTGCACCTGCCGACGTACAGGTTCCTGCGCAAGCGCTGCTGGGTGGAGCCTCGCACTCAGGACGGTGCGGCCATCGAGACGGGAGCCGCGGGACAGGACGTTGCCCCTGCGGCCGTGGTGACCGCGTCCGCGCCTCACACGGCCCCGGCCGGTGGACTCCCTCCGGTCTCCGCTCCGCCCGTCCGTGCTCACGCGACGGCGGGCCTGACCGACACGTCCGCGATGGCCTCGCCAACGCAGGCACGGGTGACTGCCTCCACCGGAACGCTCGCGCCGTCCCCGTCTTTGCACGCCCAGTCCACGAGCGCCGTCACCGGACCGCTCGCGTCGTCCGCGATGTCGCGCGATCCGTCCATGAGCGCTCACATCGGCATGCCAGGTCTGTCGTCCTCCGCGCCCGTGAGCACGAGCGCAGCGGTGGCGCCTCCGCCCGTGGAGCGCCCTTCCCTCCCGGTTCCGGGGGGCCGTGAGGACGCGCCTCGCGGTGACGTGGAGGTCCGCATCGCCACTCTGTGGCGTCAGCGCCTGGGCGTGGACTTCGTCGGACGCGACGACAACTTCCTGGAGCTGGGTGGCAACTCGCTGATGGCCGCACAGCTGCTCAATCAGCTCCGCGACACATTCCACGTCCAGGTGCCGCTGGCCGCCCTCTTCGAAGCGCCCACCGTCGCGGGGCTCGCCTCCCGCATCGAACCGCTGCTCCAACAGGCCCCCGCCCGGGAGCCCACGCGCGAGCTGCCACTCGTGCCCCGCTCCCGCACGGAGCCGCTGCCCCTGTCCTTCGTGCAGGAGCGCGTCTGGCGCCTGGAGCAGCACCTCCCCGGCCTGTCGGCGTACACGATTCCCTTCGTCCTGCGCCTGGAAGGCCCCGCCGACGCCGCCATCCTGGAGCGGGCCATCCAGGAGGTCGTCCAGCGCCACGAAGCCCTGCGCACCACCTACGACGCCGTGGATGGCCGGCCCGTGCAGCGCTTCCATCCCCACGTGCGCATCCCGCTTCCCATCGTGGAGGTGGAAGGCACGCCCGGGGAACGCGAGGAGGCCGCGCTCCACATCGCCCGCGAGGACGCCGCGCGCCCCTTCGATCTGGTGCGAGGCCCCGTGCTGCGCACCACGCTCGTGCGCCTGCGCGCGGACCTGCACCTGCTGGTCTGCGCCATCCACCACATCGTCTGCGACACGCTCTCCACGTCCCTCTTCCTCCAGGAGGTGGGGCAGCTCTACGCCGCCTTCCTCCAGGTCCGGCCGTCCCCGCTGGCACCCCTGCCCGTGCAGTACGCGGACTTCGGCGCGTGGCAGCGGCAGTCGCTCGCGGAGGCGCGCTTCCCTGAACAGGAACAGTGGTGGCGTCAGCGCCTGGCCGGCATGCCGAAGCAGCTCGGAATCCCCACGGACCGGCCCCGGCCCGCGAGCTGCCCGCTCACCTCCGAGCGCATGGTGCTGGACTTCCCACCGAAGCTCGCCGAGGCGCTCGTCGCCTTTGGACGCGGCGAGGGCTTCACGTCGTACATGACGGTGCTCGCCGCGTGGAACGCGCTCCTGCACCGCTACACCGGGCAGGCGGACCTCATCGTCGGCACGCCCATTGGCAACCGCACGCGGCCGGAGCTGCTGCCGCTCATCGGCTACGTGGCGCACTCAGCCGCGTTCCGGACCCACGTGGGAGATGACCCGAGCTTCCGCGAGCTCCTGCACCGCGTGCGACGCGAGGTCACCGACGTGCAGTCGCGGCCGGACGTGCCCTTCGAGATGCTCGTCGAGCAGCTCGTCCCCGGGCGCGACATCGGCCGGGAGCGCATGACGGACACGGTGTTCGTCTACCACTCGAACCTGGAGATGGGCGGCGACGCGCTGGCGGCCGTCGGAGCGCGGGGCACGTTCATCGAAGTCCCGGGCACGCCCGTGCAATGGGGCGCCACGCTGTCGGACCTGACGCTCATCCTCACCGAGGAACCCGGCCGCATCCACGGCGCGCTGGAGTACGCGACGGAGCTGTTCGACGCCTCCACCGCGCGGCGGATGCTGGAGCACCTCCAGGTGTTGCTCGGCGCGGCGCTGGCCCGGCCCGAGCAGCCCCTCTCCCGCCTGCCGCTGGCCACCGGCGCCGAACGCCGCGCATGGCCCGCGCCCCCGCCCGTCACGCAGGCCCCCGTCCTGCCCGCACGCCTGCGCGAACACGCGCTGCGGCAGCCGGACGCCGTCGCCGTGGAGCAGGCCGGGCGGACCTGGACATGGAGGGAGCTGGCCTCGCGCGCGAGAAGGCTCGCGTCGAGGCTGCGGGAGCAGGGACTCCGGCCGGGAGAGCCCGTGGCGCTCTGCCTCCGTGCGTCGCCGGAGAAGCTGGCCGCGCTATGGGGCGTGCTGGAGGCAGGCGGCGCGCCGGTGGCGCTCGGGCCCTCGGACCTGGACTCGCTGGCCGTCTATGCCGTGGAAGGCAGTGTCGTGCCCCGGCTCATCACCTGGCGCGGGCTCTTCACTTCGGCACGCCTGGAGTCCTCACGCGTTCTGCACGTCGAAGAGGTGCTGGGAGACGCGTCGCCGTTGACGGTGGCGGAGGCGCTGCCGCTTCCCTCGCCGGAGTCCCTGGCGTGGCTCCTGCCCATGGGTGCGGGCCAGCCCGCGTGGGCGCTGAGTCACACGTCGCTCACGGGCTTCTTCGCGGGCCTGGATGCGCGGCTGCGTCCGGCGCCGGGCACCACCTGGCTCGCCGCCTCCGAACCCGCTCCCGAGAAGCCCGAACTGGAAGCCCTCTGGGCCCTGTCGCGCGGCCTGCGCGTGCTGTTCCCCTCCGAGGCCACCGCATCGCGCCGGGGTTCATTGGACGAGGCGGCATCGCGTCCGCTTCAGCTCAGCCTGTCGTACTTCGCCAATGACGAGGACTCGCTCACCGGGCCCAAGTACGAGCTGCTGATGGAGGGTGCGAAGTTCGCGGACGCGCACGGCTTCTCGGCCATCTGGACGCCCGAGCGGCACTTCCACTCGTTCGGCGGGATCTACCCGCAGCCCGCGGTGGTCTCCGCCGCGCTCGCGTCCGTCACGAAGCACCTGCGCCTGCGCTCCGGCAGCGTCGTGTTGCCGCTGCATGATCCGCTGCTCGTCGCGGAGCAGTGGGCCGTGGTGGACAACCTGTCGCAGGGCCGCGTCGACGTGTCCGTCGCGACGGGCTGGCACGTGCAGGACTTCATCTTCGCGCCCGGGAACTACGCCGACCGGCGCAACATCCTGCTGCGCCACCTGGAGACGCTGCGAGGCCTGTGGCGGGGAGACCGGCTGCGGCGTCCGGGCGGCAACGGCGTCACCGTGGAGGTGGGCCTGCGCCCGAAGCCGGTGCAGCGCGAGCTGCCCGTGTGGCTCACCGCCACCGCGAACCCGGAGACATTCCGGCTCGCGGGCGAGCTGGGCGCGGGCGTGCTCACGGGGCTCTTCGCCCACTCGCTGGAGGAGCTGAAGCCGAAGGTGGCCCTCTACCGCGAGGCGTGGCGCCGCAACGGCCACCCGGGCCGGGGCCACATCACCTGCATGCTGCACACGTACCTGGGTGACGACGAGGCGGAGGTCCTCCGGCAGGTGCGCAAGCCGCTGCTGGCGTACTTCCGGAGTTCGGCGGACATCACCACGTCGCTGCTCGCCGCGCAGGGGTATCAGGGGGAGATCGCCAAGGTGTCCCGAGAGGACATCGACGCACTGCTGGAGCACACCTTCGAGCACCACGCGAAGGGCACCGGCCTCATCGGCACGGTGGAGAGCGGCATCCAGCGGCTGCGCGAGGTGCGGGCCTCGGATGTGGACGAGGTGACGTGTCTCATCGACTTCGGCCTGGAGACGCCGGTCGTCCTGGAAGGACTCCAGCGACTGGCCAGGGCCCGCGAGGCCGTGGCCGCCGATGCGGCGTCACACTCGCGGCGCGTGCGCGGCGAGCAGGAGACGGATGCGGCGGAGTTGCTGTCCCTGGCGAAGCAGTCGGGCGCGGTGCTGGTGAACACCACGGCACGGCTGGCCCGCGCGTTGACGGACCTCCCGGGAGCACGCGAGGCCCTGGCCCCGGTAGGGGCATGGGTCCTGGAGAACGCGTCCGCGGAGCTGGCGTCGGCGCTCCAGCGCACGGCGGGCGGCGACGTGCTGCTCGCGGGGGAGGCCCGGGATGGCGGCCTGCTGCCGCGTGCACCGGAGGAGAAGCTGCCTCCGGGCCTGGACGTCTGGGTGCTGGACGCGGCCGGGGCGCCCGTGCCCGCGGGCGTCGTCGGAGAGCTGGCCCTGTCGGGCGCGGGTCTGCCCGCCGCCCTTTGGAGGGCGACGGGTGAGGCGCCGCACAGGTTGGTGCCCCATCCGCTGAGTGGCTCCGAGAGCCTCTACCGCACCGGCCGGCCCGTGCGCCTGCGCGCCGATGGCCGTGTCGAGGCCGTGAACCTCCCTGCCTTCAAGCTGCCCGCACCGCGCCCCGCGTCTCCTGTCGCCCCGAGCGCACCGGCCGCGACCGTGCACGCGGAGACTCCCAGCGCCTCCGGTGCGCTCCAGACGATCCCGCGTGCGCCGCGCGACCGGCCGTTGCCGCTGTCGTTCGCGCAGCAGCGCCTCTGGTACCTCCAGGAGCTGGAGCCGGAGAGCACCGCCTACAACAACGCGATCATCTTCCGGCTCACGGGTGCGCTGGATGTCACCGCGCTCCAGACGGCGCTCCACTCGCTCGTGGAACGCCATGAGGTCCTGCGCACCACGTACGCCCTGGGTGACACCGGCGCCGTGCAGGTCATCCACGCGACCTGCCCCCTGCCCCTGGAGACGGAGGATGTTCCCGGCGACACGGCCGAAGCACGCGAGGCCGCCATGCTTCGCCGCTGCCAGGCGTACACCGCCACGCCCTTCCACCTGGACACGGGCCCCGTGGCCCGCGCGCTGCTGCTGCGGCTGGCTCCGGACACGCACGTCCTCCACCTGCTCCTGCACCACGTCGTCTCCGACGCCTGGTGCGCCCTGGTGCTCAGCCGCGAGCTTCCGGTCCTCTACGCCTGCGCCAGCGCGGGTGTTCCCTCCGTCCTGCCGCCCCTGCCGGTGCAGTACGCCGATTACGCCGTGTGGCAGCGCACGTGGCTGACCGGGCCGGTGCTGGAGGAACAGGCCCGCTGGTGGAAGGACCTGATCCAGGGCACGCCGCCGCTGGAGCTGCCCACCGACCATCCCCGCCCCGCAGCGCAGTCCTACGCGGGCGCCGCGCACGCCTTCCACCTGCCTCGCGAGCTGTCCGAGCCGCTCCTCGCGCTGGGCCGCCGTGAAGGCGCCACGTCCTTCATGGTCCTGATGGCGCTGTTCCAGGTGCTGCTCTCCCGCACCTCCGGACAGGACGACTTCGCGGTGGGCACGCCCATCGCGGGCCGCTCTCGCCCCGAGGTGGAGGGCCTGCTGGGCTGCTTCGTCAACACGCTCGCCTTCCGCGCGAGGCTCCATGGGGCTCCGGGCTTCCGGGAGCTCCTCTCGCGCGTGAAGCAGCAGGCACTGGGCGGCTACGCGCGCCAGGACATGCCCTTCGAGCAGTTGGTGGACGTGCTCCAGGTGCCTCGCGACCTGAGCCGCACGCCGGTGTTCCAGACGGTCCTCAACGTCATCAACGTGCCGGAGGCCCAGACGACCGGAGGCGCCGGGCTCCAGATTGGCGGCGTGGACGTGCCGGTGACGACGTCCAAGTTCGACCTGAGCCTGGAGGTCTGGGAGCAGCGCGACGGCCTGCGCTGCCGCCTGGAGTACGCCACCGCCCTCTTCGACGCCGCGACCCTGGAGCGAATGGCGGAGCACCTGACAGTGCTGGTGAAGGCGGTCGTCGCCGCACCGGACGCACCGGTCTCCACCCTGTCGCTGCTCACGCCGGCCGCGCGCGAACAGGTGCTGCGCGGCTGGAACGACACGCGCGTGGACTTCCCCACCGGCGCCACGCTCCACCACCTCTTCGAGTCCCAGGCCGAACGAACGCCGGAGGCCCTCGCGCTCCAGTTCGAGGACCAGTGCCTCACGTACGCGCAGCTCGAAGCCCGGGCCAATCAGCTCGCGCACTACCTGCGTGCGCACGGCGCGGGTCCGGAGACCCTGGTGGGCGTCTGCATGGAACGCTCGCTGGAGATGGTGGTTGCGCTCCTGGGCGTCCTGAAGTCCGGCGCGGCCTACGTGCCGTTGGATCCGGCCACGCCCTCGGAACGGCTCGCCGGGATGTTGGAGGACACCGCCGCGCCCGTGCTCCTCGTGCAAGAGCGCCTCCGCGCCGCGCTGCCTCCGCATGCCGCGCACGTCATCGCGCGAGATGCCCACGAAGGCATCAGCACCGCGCTGCATTCGCATGCCGCGCACGTCATCGCGCGAGATGCCCACGAAGGCATCAGCACCGCGCTGCATTCGCATGCCCGGCACGGCATCGCTCGGGATGCGACGAGAGACGTCCACGCCGCCGCGCATGTCATCGCGCTCGACACCCAGTGGGAGGCCATCGCGCGCGAGCCCACCGTCCGGCCTCCGCCGCTCGCCGGTGAGGACTCCCTCGCCTACGTCATCTTCACGTCTGGCAGCACGGGCCGTCCCAAGGGCGCGATGAACGCGCACGCGGGCGTCGTCAACCGCCTGCGCTGGATGCAGGGCCGCTACGGCCTGACGCCGTCGGACACGGTGCTGCAGAAGACGCCGTTCAGCTTCGACGTGTCCGTCTGGGAGTTCTTCTGGCCCCTGATGACGGGCGCGCGGCTGGTGCTCGCGCGGCCCGGCGGACATCAGGAGCCGGACTACCTGGTGGCGCTGATGGCGCGCGAGGGCGTGACGACCACGCACTTCGTGCCGTCCATGCTGCGCGCCTTCGTGGAGGAGCCCGGCCTGGAGTCCCTGACGCGCCTGCGCCAGGTGATGTGCAGCGGCGAAGCCCTGCCCGCGGACCTGGTGCTCCGTGCCCAGTCGCGCTTGCCGCACACTACGCTGCACAACCTCTACGGCCCCACCGAGGCCGCCGTGGACGTGACGTCCTGGGAGTGCCCGCGCGACGAATCGCTGCGAGTCGTCCCCATTGGCCGGCCCGTGGCTAACACGCGCATGCACGTGCTGGATGCCCACGGCCAACCGGTGCCCGTGGGCATCCCGGGTGAGCTGTTCATCGGCGGAGTACAGGTGGGCCGGGGCTACTGGCGCCGCCCCTCGCTCACCGCCGAGCGCTTCATCCCCGACGCCTTCAGCGACACGCCCGGCGCCCGCCTGTACCGCACGGGCGACATCGCCCGGTGGCGCATGGACGGCACGCTGGAGTACCTGGGCCGCGCGGACTTCCAGGTGAAGCTGCGCGGCTTCCGCATCGAACTGGGCGACATCGAAGCCGCGGTCCAGTCCTGGCCCGGCGTGCGTGACACCGTGGCCGTCGTCCGCCAGGAAGGCACGGGAGGACCGCGCCTCGTCGCCTATGTTCGTGTCGACGAGGGGACGCTCGACGTGGCCGGACTGCGCACGTTCCTGCACTCGCGGCTGCCCGAGTACATGGTGCCCTCCGCCATCGTCCGCCTGGAGGCGCTGCCCCTCACCTCCAGCGGCAAGGTGGACCGCAAGGCCCTGCCCGCGCCGGACGCGCCCACCGCCGGACGCGCGGAGCCCATCGCCCCGCGCGACGACACCGAGCGCGCCCTGGCGGAGATCTTCGCGCAGGTGCTCGGCATCGCGCGGGTCGGCGTGCGGGACAGCTTCTTCGAGCTGGGCGGACACTCGCTGCTCGCGACCCAGGTGGCCGCGCGCGTGCGGGCGCGCCTGGGCCAGGAGGTGCCGCTGCGCACGCTGTTCGAAGCCCCCACCGTGGAGGCGCTGGCCCGGCGCATCGCTCCGTCCGGCTCCGTGGCGCCCGCACAGGCCGAGCCTCCGAAGGCCGATCCCACCGGCCTCACGCCGTTGACCCGTGGCGTGCGGCCCGCCGTGCTGCCGCTGTCGTTCGCGCAGCAGCGGCTGTGGTTCATCCATCAACTGGGCACCGCGGACACCGCCTACAACATGCCGTTCTCGCTCCGGCTGGAAGGCACGCTGGACCCTGTCGCGCTCCAGCGCGGCTTCGACCGGCTGGTCCGCCGGCATGAAGCCCTGCGCACCACGTTCCGCGAATACGAAGGGGCCCCGGAGCAGGTCATCCACGCTCCCGGTCCGCTGCCCCTGCGACAGGTGGACCTCACCGGCATCCCGGACCTGGAGCAGCGCCGCGCCGAAGCCACAGGGCTCGCCCACGCAGAGGCGCGCACTCCGTTCGACCTGGAGCAGGGCCCCCTCCTCCGGGCCCTGTTGCTGAGGCTGTCGCCCACGGAGCACGTGCTGGTGCTGAACCTGCACCACATCATCTCCGACGGCTGGTCCACCGGCGTCCTGGTGCGCGAGATGGGCACGCTCTACGCCGCGCTCTCCCAGAACCTCCCCTCCCCGCTGCCCGAGTTGCCGGTGCAGTACGCCGACCACGCGCTGTGGCAGCGCGACTGGTTGCAGGGCGCGGTGCTGGACGCGCAGCTCGGCTACTGGCGGCGGCAGCTGGAAGGCGCGCCGTCGCACCTGGAGTTGCCCACGGACCATCCGCGTCCCGCCCGGCAGACCTTCCAGGGCGCCCTGCTGCCCTTCACCCTCCCGCGGGCCTCCAGCGAAGCCCTGGAGGCACTGGCGAAGCGCGAGGGCGCCACGCCGTACATGGTGCTGCTGGCCGCGTTCCAGGTGCTGCTCGGCCGCTATGCCGGCCAGGACGACGTGCTGGTGGGCTCGCCCATCGCGGGCCGCCGCCACGCCGAGTCCGAAGGCCTCATCGGCTACTTCGCCAACACCGTCGTCCTGCGCACCCGGCTACTCGACGACGACACCTTCGTCTCGCTGCTTTCGCGCGTGCGGGACACCACCCTGGGCGCCTACGAGCACCAGGACCTCCCGTTCGAGAAGCTCGTCGAGGCGCTGCACCCCGCGCGCGACGCGTCCCGCACGCCGTTCTTCCAGGTCACCTTCACGCTGCAGAACGCGCCGCTGCCGCCGCTGGCCTTGCCCGGCCTGACGCTCCAACCGATGAACGCCGACCCGGGCGCCATCCGCTTCGACCTGGAGCTGCTGCTGCACCGCGCCCCCGAGGGCTTCACGGGCGGTCTCAACTTCAACACCGCCCTGTTCACGCCCGGCACGGTGGCCGGAATGGCCCGGCACCTGAACGTGCTGCTCGAAGCCGCGGTGGCGTCGCCGGAGATGCCACTCACGCACCTGCCGCTGCTGACTCCCGAGGAGCGGCACCACGTACTCGCCACCTGGAACGACACCGCGACGGAGTATCCGCGTGACGCCTCCGTGCCCGCGCTGTTCGCGGAGCAGGCCGCGCGCACGCCAGACGCCATCGCCGTGAAGATGCCCGCGAGTCCGGGGTCCTTCCCATCGGTGGACACGGCGCCGGGTGCTGCGCGTGAGCTCACGTATGGCGAACTGGAGCGCCGCTCGAACCAGCTCGCGCACCATCTGCGCCGGCTGGGCGTGCGGCCCGGGGACCGCGTGGGGCTGTGCATGGAACGTTCGCCGGAGCTCGTCACCGGCATGCTCGGCATCCTCAAGGCGGGCGCGGCCTACGTCCCCGTGGAGGCGAAGGCCCCGGCGGACCGCACGGCCTGGGTGCTCCAGGAGGCGGGCATCAGCGTGCTCGTCACGCAGGCAGCCCTGGCGGATGAACTGCCGGCGGTGACCGGGCTGTTCGTGCTGCTGGACGCGGAAGCGGACCTGAGCGCGAAGCAGCCGGTCACGCCGCTGGACGTGCGGGTGCCCGCGGAGGCGCTGGCCTACGTGATGTTCACGTCGGGCAGCACCGGCCGTCCCAAGGGTGTCTGCGTGCCGCACCGGGGCATCGTGCGCCTCGTCCGGGGCAATGGCTTCATCGCCTTCGGTCCGGAGCAGGTCTTCCTCCAGGCCGCGCCGGTCGCGTTCGACGCCTCCACGATGGAGCTCTGGGGCGCGCTGCTGCACGGCGCGAAGCTGGTGCTCGCACCGCCGCATGCGCTCTCGCTGTCTGAGCTGGGCACGCTGCTCGCCGTGGAGGGCGTCACCACGCTGTGGCTCACCGCCGCCCTCTTCGAGCAGATGGTCCTTCACGAAGGCGCGTCGGTCGCGGGCGTGCGGCAGGTGCTGGCGGGCGGGGACGTGCTGCCCGTGCCTCGCGTGCGGGAACACCTGTCGCGGATGGCGCCGGACGCCGTGCTCGTCAACGGGTACGGTCCCACGGAGAACACCACCTTCTCCACCACGCACACGCTGCGCGCGGGGGACACCGTGGAGCGCTCGGTGCCCATCGGCCGGCCGCTGGCGAACTCCACCGCGTGGGTGTTGGACAAGCACCTTCAGCCCCTGCCGCCGGGGCTCCCTGGCGAGATGTACGTCGGTGGTGACGGTCTGGCCTGGGGCTACCTCCAGCGGCCGGACCTCACCGCCGAGCGGTTCATCCCCCATCCCCACTCCGCCATGCCGGGCGCCCGCCTGTACCGCACGGGCGACCGGGCCTGCTGGCGCGACGACGGCACGCTCGAGTTTCTGGGCCGCACCGACTTCCAGCTCAAGCTGCGCGGCTTCCGCATCGAGCCCGGAGAAGTGGAGGCCGTGCTGCGCCAGGCCCCGGATGTTCGCGAGGCCGTGGTGCTCGCGCGCGAGGACGTCCCCGGTGAGAAGCGGCTCGTGGCCTACGTGGTCCTCGACGGGGACAGCGCCAGCACCGACCGGGTGAAGGCGCACGCGCAGCGGCAGCTCCCGGACTACCTGGTGCCGTCCGCCTGGGTGGCGCTGCCGTCCCTGCCGCTGTCACCGAACGGCAAGGTGGACCGCAGGGCCCTGCCCGTGCCCGAAGCGCCCCGGTCCACCGAGTCCACAAGCGAAGCCCCACGCAACGCCGTGGAGACACAGCTCGCGGCCATCTGGGCGGAGGTGCTGCACCTGGACGCCGTGGGCATCCACGATGACTTCTTCGACCTGGGAGGCCATTCGCTCCTGGCCACCCAGGTGGTGTCGCGCATCCGCTCGGCGCTGGGCGTGGAGCTGCCCCTGGGTGAGCTGTTCAACGCGCCCACGGTGGCCGCGCTCGCCCGGCACCTGGGCGCCACCACGAACCACCGCGAGCACGTGCCGTCCCTCACCCGAGTCCCGAGGCCCCCGCTGCTGCCGCTGTCGTTCGCGCAGCAGCGGCTGTGGTTCATCGACCAGCTCGAACCGGGCAGCGCCCTCTACAACATGCCCGTCGCCCTGCGGCTCCTCGGCGCGCTGGACGAGGCCGCGCTGAAGGGAAGCCTGGACGCGTTGATGGCGCGGCACGAATCCCTGCGCACAACCTTCCGCACGGAAGCGGGCCAGCCGGTGCAGCACATCCACACGCAGGCCACCGTGCCGCTGGAGCGCGTGGACCTGACCACGCAGGAGGACACCGAAGCCCGGCTGCGCGAAGCGGAGCGACTGGTGACAGCGGAGTCCCAGCGGCCGTTCGACCTGGAGCGTGGCCCCGTCATCCGCGCCCTGCTACTCAGGCTCGCGGCCGAGGAGCACGTGCTGGTGCTGCACCTCCACCACATCGTCTCCGACGGCTGGTCGCTAGGCGTGATGGTGCGCGAGCTCACCGCCCTCTACGCGGCCCTGCGTGAAGGCCGTCCGCCCGCGCTCCCGGAGCTGCCGGTGCAGTACGCGGACTTCGCGCTCTGGCAGCGAGCCTGGCTCCAGGGAGAGGCACTGGAGGCGCAGCTGGCATGGTGGGCCCAGCAGCTCGAAGGAGCGCCCCGGGCGCTGGAGCTGCCCACCGACAAGCCCCGTCCCGCCGTCTCCACCCAGCGCGGAGACACGGTGCCGGTGCACCTGCCCCTCACCCTGTCCGAGCGCGTGGAGTCCCTGGCGAAGCAGGAAGGCGCCACGCCCTTCATGGTGCTGCTCGCGGCCTTCCAGACGGTGCTGCACCACTACTCCGGCCAGGACGACGTGCTGGTGGGCACGCCCATCGCGAACCGTCGTCACGCGGAGACCGAAGGCCTCATCGGCTTCTTCGTCAACACGCTGGTGCTGCGTGGAAGCTTCGGCGCCCGGACGACGTTCCGGGAGCTGCTGGCCCAGGTGCGCGCCACGACGCTGGGCGCCTACGAGCACCAGGACGTCCCCTTCGAGCGGCTGGTGGAGTCCCTGCAAACGTCGCGTGACCTGGGCCGCATGCCGTTGTTCCAGGTGATGTTCGCGCTCCAGAACGCGCCAGTGCCGGAGCTGTCGCTGCCCGGCCTCACCGTGCGCCCCGCGGCCATCGCGGAGCGCACCACGTCCCAGTTCGACCTGAGCCTGGACCTGGACCGCCGTGAGGACGGCTTCCGGGGCAAGCTCGAATACGCCACGGACCTCTTCGAGCGTCCCACCATGGCGCGGCTCCTCACCCACCTTCAGGTGCTGCTGGAGGAGGTGCTCACGGATCCGGATGGACCGCTGTCCGGACTGTCCCTCGTTTCGGAGGAGGAACGGCGACAGCTCCTGGGCGACCTGGCCGGGGTCGTGTCGTCCTTCGACGGCGAGGGCACGCTACACGGCCACTTCGAGGCGCAGGTGGCGCGGACCCCGGACGCGGACGCCCTGGTGTTCGGGGAGACGACGCTGTCCTTCCAGCAGCTCAACGCGCGGGCCAACCAGCTTGCCTGGCAACTGCGGTCGCTGGGGGTGGGCCCGGAGGTGACGGTGGGCCTGTGCCTGGAGCGCTCGGTGGAGGCCATCGTCGCGCTGCTCGCGGTGAACAAGGCCGGGGGCGCCTTCGTGCCGCTGGACCCGGCCGCGCCCGCCGCGCGCAAGTCGTTCGTCCTCAAAGACTCTGGCGCGTCCGTGCTGGTGACCACGCGGGCCCTACTGGAGGCGTGGAGCCCGGACGTGCCCCACCTGGTGCGGATGGACGAAAAACTTGTCCGACTGTCCGACAGGTTCTCGGAGGACGCCCCGGCGGCGGAGGAAGCCCCGGAACCTGTCCAACTGTCCGACAGGTTCTCGGACAACCCGCCGCCGACGGCGGAGGATGGCTCGGAACCTGTCCGACTGTCCGACAGGTTTTTGGAGGACGCACCGGCGGAGGAGGAACACCCGGAACTTGTCCGACTGCCGGACAGGTTTTCGGAAACCGCCCCGGCGGCGGGCGGCTCGGAACCTGTCCGACTGTCCGACAGGTTTTTGGAAACCGCCCCGGCGGCGGCGGGCGACTCGGAACCTGTCCGACTGTCGGACAGGTTTTCGGAAACCGCCCCGGCGGCGGCGGGCGGCTCGGAACCTGTCCGACTGTCCGACAGGTTTTTGGAAACCGCCCCGGCGGCGGGCGGCTCGGAACCTGTCCGACTGTCCGACAGGTTTTTGGACAACCTGCCGCCGGCGGCGGTGCCGGGGAACCTCGCCTACGTCATCTACACGTCTGGCTCCACCGGCACGCCCAAGGGCGTGATGGTGCGCCACCGTTCGGTGCTCCACCTGCGCCATGCGCTCTTGCGGACCGTGTACGCGGGACAGCCGCCGGGGCTCCGGGTCGGCGTCAACGCGCCGTTGTTCTTCGACGCGTCCGTGTACCAGCTCCTCTGGATTGTGGATGGCCACTGCGTGTGCCTGGTCCCGGGGGACCTCCGGCTGGAGCCGGAGCGGATGCTCACGTGGCTGGAGCAGACGCGGGTGGACACGCTGGACGTCACGCCCGCGCAGCTGAAGCTCCTGCTGGACGCGGGGATGTTGGAGCGCCCCCGACTGCCGTCACTGCTGCTGGTGGGCGGCGAGGCCCTGGACGAAGTGCTCTGGCGGCGGCTCGCCGCGACCCGGCGCACGCGGGCCTTCAATACCTATGGCCCCACCGAATGCACCGTGGCGACCACCGCGTGGGAGCTGAAGGAACCGTCCCCCGCGCTGCCCGTCATCGGCCGGCCGTTCGACAACCTGCGCGCGTACCTGCTCGATGAACGGCAGGAGTTGGTGCCCTTCGGCCTGCCCGGAGAGCTGTGCTTCTCCGGTGAGGGCGTCGCGCGCGGCTACCTGGGCCGGCCGCACCTGACCGCCGAGCGCTTCATGCCGGACCCGTTCGGCACAGAGCCTGGAGCGCGCCTGTACCGCACGGGCGACAAGGCCCGGTGGCGCGAGGACGGGACGCTCGATTTCATGGGCCGCCTGGACTTCCAGGTGAAGCTGCGCGGCTATCGCATCGAGCTGGGGGAGGTCGAGTCCACTCTGCGCGCCCATCCCAGCGTCCGGGATGCGGTGGCCCTGGTGCGCGAGGACGTTCCGGGCGACTCGCGGCTCGTGGCCTATGTCACGCCGAACGTCGACACGGCGCCACTGCACGAGCACCTGCGAAGGCACCTGCCCGATTACATGGTGCCGGCCGCCCTCCTCGCCCTGCCCGTCCTGCCCCTGACGCCGAACGGCAAGGTGGACCGCAAGTCCCTGCCCGCGCCGGACGCATCGTCGCGCTCGGCACGGGGCTTCGAGCCTCCCGCGACTCCCACCGAGGAGCGCCTCACCGCCATCTGGGAGGAGCTGCTCCGCGTGTCCGGCGTGGGCCGTCACGACAACTTCTTCGAGCTGGGCGGGCACTCGCTGCTGGCCACGCAGGTAGTGTCGCGCGTGCGCGCCCACTTCGGCGTGGAGCTGCGCGTCCGGGCCCTCTTCGAAACACCGACCGTGGCGGGCCTCGCCCAGCGGTTGGCGGACGCCGCGCCCACGCCCGCGCTGCCGCCGCTGACGCGGACCCAGGGGGACGGACTCGCGCCCCTGTCCTTCGCGCAGCAGCGGCTGTGGTTCATCGACCAGCTGGAGCCGGGCAGCACGCTCTACAACATGCCCTTCGCGCTGCGGCTGTCCGGAGCGCTGGACGTCCCTGCCCTCCAGCGGGCCTTCGACGCGCTGGTGCAGCGGCACGAAACCCTGCGCACGACGTTCGAGACACATGACGGAACGCCACGTCAGCGCATCCATCCCGCGCCCACGGGAATGCTGCGCACGGAGGACCTGGAGGCCCTGCCCGCGAACGCGCGTGAAGCCGAGGTCTGGCACCGGGTGGACGCGGATGCGCTGCGTCCCTTCGACCTGGGCACGGGTCCCCTCGCTCGTTTCACACTGCTGCGGCTGGACTCGATGGAGCACGTGCTCCTGCTGTGCACGCATCACACCGTCTCCGACGGCTGGTCCTTCGGGGTGCTCGTGCGCGAGCTGGTGGCGCTCTACGAAGCCTTCCGCCAGGGCCAGCCGTCGCCACTGCCGGAGCTGCCCGTGCAGTACGCGGACTTCTCCCGGTGGCAGGCCTCGTGGCTGGAAGGCCAGGTGCTGGAGGGACAGCTCGACTGGTGGAAGCGCCAGCTCGAAGGGGCACCGCATGCGCTGGCGCTGCCCACGGACCGGCCCCGTCCGGTCCGCCGCTCCGCGCAGGGAGCACGGTGGCCCGTCCACCTGACGCCGGCCTCGAGTGACGCGGTGGAAGCACTGGCGAAGCGGGAAGGCGCCACGCCCTTCATGGTGCTCATGGCCGCGTTCCAGCTGCTGCTGTCGCGGTACGCCGGACAGGACGACGTGCTGGTGGGCACGCCCATCGCGAACCGCCGTCACGCGGAGACCGAAGGCCTCATCGGCTTCTTCGTCAACACACTGGTCCTCCGCGCCCGCTTCACCGCGGACACGTCGTTCCGGAAGGTCCTCGCGCAGGTGCGCACGACCACGCTCGGCGCGTACGAACACCAGGACCTCCCCTTCGAGCGACTGGTGGACGCGCTCCAGCCCGAGCGCGACCTGGGCCGCACCCCGCTCTTCCAGGCCCTCTTCGCGCTGCACAACACACCGGAGCCGGAGGTCGCCCTCCCGGGTCTGACGCTGAAGGCGGTGGAAGTCCCCTCCACGGCGGCGAAGTTCGATCTGGACCTGGCCCTCACCCGGCAGCCCGACGGCTTCCAGGGTGCGCTCACGTACAGCACGGACCTCTTCGACGCCGCCACGGTCCAGCGGCTGATGGAGCGCTGGAGCACGCTGCTGGAGACCGTCCTCGCCGCGCCCGACGCGCCCCTGGACCAGCGGACGCTGCTGACGGAGGACGAGCTTCGCCGGATGCATATCCCGCATGCACCGGCCTCCCGTCCCTCCGAAATCACGGAGGTCGCCCCACGCGACGACCTGGAGCGGGAGCTGGTGGCGCTCTGGGAGGAGCTGCTGGGCGTCCGCCCCATTGGCGTGACACGTCCGTTCTTCGACCTGGGCGGTCACTCCCTGCTCGCCGTGAAGCTGATGGCCCGCATCCGGGAGCGCTTCCAGCGCGAGCTGCCCCTGGCCGCCCTCTTCCAGGCGCCCACGGTGGAGACGCTGGCCCGGCTGCTGCGTCAGGCGCCCGCGGTCTTCTCCCCGCTCGTGCCCATCCAGCGCGAGGGCTCGCGGCGGCCCTTCTTCTGCGTCCACCCGGTGGGCGGCAACGTGCTCGCGTACGCGGCGTTGGCGAAGCAGTTGGGCCCGGATCAGCCCTTCTACGGGCTCCAGTCCCAGGGGCTCGATGGGAGCCGTCCGCCGCTCGACACGGTGGAGGCGATGGCGGCGCTCTACGTGTCCGCCGTGCGCACCGTGCAGCCCCACGGCCCCTACCGGCTGGGCGGCTGGTCCATGGGAGGCGTGGTGGCCTTCGAGATGGCCCGTCAGCTCCAGGCCCGGGGCGAGACCGTGGAGCTCGTGGCGCTCATCGATGCCAGCCCGGCGACGGATGACCGCGTGCCGCTCGACGTGGACGACGCAGACCAGGTGGCCGCGCTGTTCGAGCTCGACCAGGGCCAGCTCGCGACGCCGGAAGCGGCCACGGCGGCAGGACGTACGCTCCTGCACGTCTTCACCCGCAACCTGCGCGCCCTGAAGCACCACCGCCCTGGAACGTTCACCGGCCGCGTCCTCCTGCTCCAGGCGGGCGACGACCCGACGCGCGGAGATGACGGCTGGAGCGCGCACGTCCAGGGCCAGCTGACGCGCGAGGTGCTCCCCGGCACGCACTACTCGCTGCTGCGCGCGCCCCACGTCCAGCGGCTCGTGGAGCGGTTGACGGAGGCGCTCCAGGGCATGGCTCGGGACGCGTCCCGGTAGGCCGGAGACCCGCACCGGCGCCGTGCCTCCCGCATGGCGCCGGGGTGCGCCCTCCGCGATGTCCGAGGAGCGCCCTGAGGGGGCATGACAGGCCGCCTCCTGGGAGGAGCCAGCGCGCGTGCCAGGACTGGCACGTTCGCGGCGCGGCCACGTCATCCGGCGGGCCGCGCTCTCACGTAACGCCCCGGAATCCCGACGGCGAGGCCCTGGCGGCCCGCGTGGCCCCGACCTTGCCATGGGAAGGCCACGCAACCCTCACAGGAGCCCAGCCCCATGAACTTCCAGAAGCCTTCCGCCATCCCCCACCTC
>NZ_RAWN01000087.1:0-36229 GCF_003668895.1 Corallococcus sp. AB045 | reverse complement strand
ACCCCGGGGAGGCCGGCCCCCGCCGCATCCCCGCGCGATTGCTGGACGTTGCCTTCCCGACACCTCCTGGCCCCTGGCGTGCAATCGCCTGCGTACCCCTCGCCTGGCGAAGGGACGCGGGCCTCTCTCACGCCCGTGTGTGCATGTGGAGGAACGCTTGTTCGCACGAAGGCATCACTTGGGGCTCGGAGGACTGGCCGTCCTTTGCGCCTTCAGCGCCCAGGCCCAGAGCAGCATCCCGGGCATCGAACTGGAGCGCCTGCAGCTCAACCCCGCCATGCGTGACAGCCTCGTGCTGTCCACCGGTGACCTGCTCCCCTCGGGCCAGTACCGCATCGGGTTGACGGCGCAATACGAGAACCGGCCTCTCGTCCTCGTGGAGGACGACGAGCGTCAGGCCGACATCATCTCCCACCGCGTGACGGCGTACGTGAGCGCGGCGTACTCCCTCACGAACTGGCTGGAACTGGGCGCCCAGGTGCCCATCGTCGCCCAGTGGGGTCCGGAGACCGCGTCGAATGGCGTGTCCCGCCCCACCACCAGCGCGCTCGGCACGCCGTGGGTCCAGGCCCGCGTGGGCTTCCTCTCCGAAAACCGGGGCGGACCGATGGACCTGGGGCTGCACCTGGGCGCGGCCCTGCCCCTGGGCAGCAAGGCCGCCCTCACCCGCGACGAGGGCTTCACCTTCTCCCCGCGCCTGGGCGCCGGCAAGCAGCTGGGCGGCACCTTCCGCGTGGGCGCGGACGTCGGCGCGCTCGTGCGCACGAAGACGTACGCGCTGACGCCGCAGACGCAGCCCTACCTCGATGAGATGGGCGTGGAGCTCAACGGCGGCGTCAACCTGTCCGCCAGCCTCTGGGGCCTGCGCGAAGAGGTCATCGTGCGCGGCACCATTCCCACGCAGGACTCGCCCAGCTCGCTGGAAGCGCTCCTGGGCCTGCGCGTCCCCACCGCGGACGGCACCGAGGTGTACGTCATGGGTGGCCCTGGCTTTGGCCAGACGCCCGGCACGCCGCGCTTCCGCGTGCTCGCCGGTGTGTCCTTCGGCACGCCGCCCGCGCCCAAGGGCCCCGTCTGTATCGCGGGCCAGCCCCACGTGGCCGCCGAGTGTCCCGACCTGGATGCGGACGGCGACGGCGTGAAGAACCGCGACGACCAGTGCCCGACGACGGCCGGCCTGGCGCAGCTCCAGGGCTGCCCGGACAAGGACGACGACCAGGACGGCATCCCCAACCTGGCGGACAAGTGCCCCACGCAGGCGGAGAACAAGAACGGCTTCGAGGACGAGGACGGCTGCCCGGACGACCCTGACTCCGACGGGGACGGCATCGTGGACTCCAAGGACCAGTGCCCCAAGGAGCCGGAGACGTTCAACCGCTACAAGGACCAGGACGGCTGCCCGGACGTGGAGCCCGACCGCGACGGTGACGGCATCGTGGACCGCCTGGACAACTGCCCCGACGAGCCCGGCACCGAGGCCAACGGCGGCTGCAAGGAGGCGCCTGTCGCGCGCATCGACTCCGGCAGCATCCGCATCATGGAGGCCGTGTTCTTCGAGAACAACAAGGCCGTCATCCAGAAGCGCAGCAACGCGGTGCTCGACAAGGTCGCGGCCATCCTCGTGTCCCATCCGGACATCGAGAAGGTGCGCGTGGAGGGCCACACCGACAACACCGGCAAGGCCTCCTACAACCTGGAGCTGTCCCAGCGGCGCGCCGAGGCGGTGGTGGACTACCTCGTGAGCAAGGGCGTGCAGCGCGAGCGGTTGGTGGCGCAGGGCTTCGGGCCCACGCAGCCCATCGCGGACAACGCGAAGGCGGACGGCCGCGCGAAGAACCGCCGCGTCGAATTCAAGATCGTCGGAGAGGCCGATGGCGTGCAGACGGCGCCCGCCTCCTCCTCTTCCCCTGACACCCTTCGGAAGTAAGGCAGACCGTTCATGCTCAAGACCCTGATGCATTCCCTCCGGGGAGATTCACCCCGCATGGCCCTGCGCACGGGCCTGCACATGCTGGCCCTGTGTTCGCTGTTCCTCCTCGCCGGCTGCGAAGCGCGCTCCTCCACTTCCGAGCCCGTGCTCACGAGCCAGTCTTCCGCGCTCGTGGGGGACGGCCGGCTCCAGCCCGGCGAGCAGTGTGACGATGGCAACACGGTGAGCGGGGACGGCTGTTCGTCCACCGGCACCGTGGAGGCGGGCTACCTGTGCCACGTGCCCGGCAGCGCGTGTTCGCTGGCCAGCCTGTGCGGCAACAACGTGGTGAACCCCGGCGAGCTGTGCGACGACGGCGACACCACCAGCGGCAGCAACGGCTGTTCGGCCACGTGTGATTTGTCGCTGTGTGGCAACGGCACGTTCGACAACCGGCAGTACCCGTCCTACGCGCAGGAGGTCTGCGACGACGGCAACCGCTTCGAGGGCGACGGCTGCAGCCGCCAGTGCGAGGTGGAGCCCGGCTTCGCCTGCGCGGGCAGCCCCAGCCGCTGCGTGAAGGCGGGCGTGGCGGTGTTCAACACCGGCGTGGACGCGCAGAACCGCCGCCTGCCCACGGGCGCGGTGGATCCGCACTGGTTCTACGCCGGCACCACCACCGGCGCGGCCACCGGCATCCGCGACGCGAACGACTGGCCGCTGGAGATGCAGACCGCGCGCTTCATGGCGGACCAGGGCGCGCAGACGTGCGTGTACCAGGACTTCCTCATCCCCTCGACGACCAACATCGCGCAGTTCCGCCTGCGCCTGGCTACCTTCAATGACAACGAGTTCGACGGCGCGAAGGTGAACGGCGTGGCCATCACGCCCGTCACCGTGAACAACCCGCCCGGCCAGCCCTGGCAGAAGAACATCTTCCGCGAGTTCGGCACCAGCGCGGCCTGGCACCCGGGCCTCAACCGCATCGAGCTGTGCAACGAGAACGACGGCAACGCGCCGAATGCCTTCCGCTACCTCTTCGTGGACGCCTACGACGACCGCTGCGGTGACGGCGCCGTCTCCCCGCGCGAGGAGTGCGACGACGGCAACACCGGCAACGGCGACGGCTGCAGCGCCACCTGCGGCATCGAGCCCGGCTATGGCTGCGCCGGTGCGCCCAGCACCTGCGCCAAGACGTGCGGCAACGGAAACCTGAACCCCGGCGAGCAGTGCGACGACGGCAACCTCACGTCTAACGACGGCTGCAACGCCAGCTGCCGCGTGGAGGACGGTTACGCCTGCCCCGCGCCGGGCCAGGCCTGCGTGGCTTCCTGCGGCAACGGCGTCATCAACGCGGGAGAGCAGTGCGATGACAGCAACGTGTTCAGCTCCGACGGCTGCTCGGCGGCGTGCCGCATCGAGACGGGCTACTCCTGCAATGGCGCCCCGTCCGTCTGCGCTCCGCTGTGCGGCAACGGCGTGCTCAACGCCGGTGAGCTGTGCGACGACGGCAACACGAACCTGAACGACGGCTGCTCCAACGCCTGCACCCTGGAGCTGGGCTACGCGTGCGCCACGCCGGGCCAGCCCTGCGCGAAGACGTGCGGCAACGGCAACATGGACCCGGGCGAGCAGTGCGACGACGGCAACCTGACCTCCGGTGACGGCTGCGCCACCGAGTGCCGGGTGGAGGGCGGCTATGCCTGCTCCACGCCGTCCAACGGCCCCTCCGTGTGCGTCCAGTCGTGCGGCAACGGCGCCCTGGATCCGAACGAGACCTGCGACGACGCGGACGAGGTGTCCGGCGACGGCTGCTCCAGTGGCTGCCGCGTGGAGACGGGCTACAGCTGCTCGGGTCAGCCCAGCGCCTGCACCACCCTCTGCGGCGACGGCATCCGCGCGGGCGCCGAGGCGTGCGACGACGGCAATACCACGGCGGGCGACGGCTGCAACGCGACCTGCGCCGTGGAGCCGGGCTACAGCTGCCCCGTCCCTGGCACCGCGTGCCTCAACACCTGCGGCAACGGCACGCTGGAGGCCGGTGAGCAGTGCGACGACGGCAACGCCGCCAGCGGCGACGGCTGCAACGCCACCTGCGCCGAGGAGCCGGGCTACAGCTGCAACGGCTCGCCCAGCGCCTGCGGCACCACGTGCGGCGACGGCGTCCGCGCGGGCACCGAGGTGTGCGACGACGGCAACCTGGTGGGCGGCGACACCTGCTCGCCGCGCTGCCTGCTGGAGGTGGGCCAGACGTGCACCGCGTCCAACGTCTGCGAGGCGTACTGCGACCCGGTCTCCCAGAAGTGCGTGGCGGAGGAGCCCGGGCCCGTGACGCCCGCCCCGGTCATCACCGGCCCCGCGGCGAACGCCACGGTGACCACCGGCACGCCTCCCATCTCCGGCACCGGTGAGCCCGGCGCGACGGTGACGGTGCGTGAAGGCACCACCGTGGTCTGCACGGCCACCGTCGACGCGAGCCGCAACTGGACCTGCACGCCCACGACGCCCCTGGTGGACGGCCCGCACACCGTGACGGCCACGGCCGAGACGCCTACGAGCAGCCCCAGCTTCCCATCCACCGCCGTCCCCTTCATCGTGGACACCGAGGTCCCGGCGCCGGTCATCACCGGCCCGGAGGCGAACACCACGGTGACCACCGGCACGCCCGCCATCACCGGCACCGGCGAGCCCGGCGCGACGGTGACGGTGCGCGAAGGCACCACCGTCCTCTGCACCGCCACCGTGGACGCGGCCGGAAAGTGGAGCTGCGTGCCCACCACGCCGCTGACGGACGGCCCGCACACCGTGACGGCCACGGCCAAGTCTCCCGCGGGCGTCACCAGCCCCCCGTCCACCGCGGTCCCCTTCGTCGTGGACAGCGTGGTCCTGGACAACCAGGCCCCGGACACCTCCATCGTGAAGGGCCCGGAGCCGACCACCTCCAGCCGCACGGCGGACTTCGAGTACGCCTCCACGGAAGAGGGCTCCACGTTTGAGTGCAGCCTCGACGGCGGAGCCTGGGGCCCGTGCCAGGACAGCTACACCGTCGGCAGCGGGGACCACGTCCTGCGCGTCCGCGCGGTGGACGGCAGCGGCAACACGGATGAGACCCCGGCGGAGTACACCTGGACGGTGGTGAGCACGCGCGCCTTCGCGGGCGGCGGGTGCAGCACCGCGCCGGATGCCTCCTGGCTGGCCCTGCTGGGCCTGATGGGAGTGCCGGGGCTGCGCCGTCGTCAGCGCCGCGCCGCTTGAGCCTCGCGGAGCCCGCCGGAGGGGCCGGCCTTCCCCCTTCCCGGGAGCGCCCCCTCGCTCCCCTTCTTGGCGCCCTTCCGGCGGCGCTCCCGCGTCCCCCGGCCTTCCCCGTATGCTTCGTCCGTGCCCGGGGCAGGTCATCAAGAGTCTTACGAGGAGGAGGTCCTTCTCGCGCTGGACGAGGGGCTGCTGTCCTCCGACGAGGCGGCCGCCCTGCGCGAGGAGGCCCTCCGCCTGCACCGCGGGCCCCTGGAGCTGTTGAAGGAACGGGGCCGGCTGACGGAGGACACCCTGGACCTCTTGCGGCAGGACCTGGCTCGCGGCTGCACGGACCGGGGTGAAGTCCCCATCCAGGAGGCCGCCACGCTGGGCACGGCGGTCCCGTCCTCGCTGGCCGTGGAGGGTGTGCCCTCCTTTCCGGTGCCCGGCTGGGACCGCTACGAGCCCGTGCGCTTCCTGGGGCAGGGCGGCATGGGGCAGGTGTTCCTGGCCTATGACCCGCTGCTGCGCCGCAACGTGGCCCTCAAGTTCGTGCGAGACGGGGACCCGGAGCTGGCCCGCCGCTTCCTGTCCGAGGCCCGCGCCCAGGCCCGCGTGCGCCACGAGCGCGTGTGCGAGGTCTACGAAGTGGGCGAGGTGCGCGGGCACGCCTTCATCGCCATGCGCTACGTGGAGGGCCCGTCGCTGGGGCAGCTCTCCAACTCGCTCACGCTGGAGCAGCGCGTCTGGGTGCTGTGTCAGGCCGCGGAGGGCGTGCACGCCGCGCACCGCGTGGGGCTGGTCCACCGCGACCTGAAGCCCGGCAACATCCTGGTGGAGCGCACGGAGGACGGAGGCTTCAACCCGTTCGTGATGGACTTCGGCCTGGCGCGGGACTGGCGCGAGGACAGCACCACCCCGAACGCGGTGCTGGGCACGCCGCACTACATGCCGCCCGAGCAGGCCCGCGGTGAGGGCCACCGCCTGGACCGCCGCGCGGACGTCTACGCGCTGGGCGCGACATTATATGCCCTGCTCACCGGGCAGCCTCCCTTCACCGGCGGCACGGAGAAGGAGGTGCTCGCGAAGCTCCAGGCGGAGCCACCTCCGCGTCCGCGCGCGCTGGAGCCGGACATCCCGGAGGACCTGGAGGCCGTCGTCCTCAAGTGCCTGGAGAAGGAGCGGCCGCTCCGCTACGACTCCGTGCGCTCCTTCACGGACGACCTGGAGCGCTTCCTCGCGGGCGAGCCGGTGCGGGCCCGTCATGGCGCGCGCTACTGGCTGGGCAAGAAGGTCCGCAAGCACCGCGCGGCGCTGGCGCTGGGCGGCACGGTGGTGGCGGTGGTGGCCGGCGCGCTCACGCAGGCGCAGCTCGCGCGCGGCGAGGTGTCTGAACGCGAGCGGCTGGCCCGCGCCTTCACCGAACGCGTGGAGCGCATCGAGTCCTCGGCGCGTTACTCCGCCCTGTCGCGCCTGCACGACACGCGCAAGGACCGTGAGGCATTGCGCGCGAGCATGGCCGCGCTGGAGCAGGAGATTTCCCGCGCGGGCGAGCAGGCGGTGGGCCCTGGCGAGTACGCGCTGGGCCGCGCCCTGTTCGTGCTGGACGACCTGGACGGCGCGCGCGCGAAGCAGGAGTCCGCGTGGGCGCACGGCTACCGCGAACCGCGCGTGGCGTGGGCGCTGGCGCAGACGCTGGGCCACCTGTACCGCGAGCAGCTGTTGCTGGACGTGGAGCGCCGCGCCCCCGCGCAGCGCGAGGCCCGGCTCAAGGAGCTGAACGGGCGCTACCGCGACCCGGCGCTCGTGTACCTGCGCCAGGCGGAAGGGCCGGATGTCCCCGCGCCGCCGTCGTTCGTGAAGGCCCTGTTCGCCTTCTACGAGGACCGGCCGGAGGACGCGCTGGCGCTGCTGGACGCGCCGGGCACGGAGTCGCCGTGGTTCTACGAGGCGCCGCTCTTGCGTGGCGACATCCTGCTCGCGCGGGCCACGCGGCGCTGGAGCGGCGGGGACCGCGCGGGTTCGCAGGCGGACCTGGCGCTGAGCCGCGAGGCATATACCGCCGCCGTCGCCACGGCGGAGAGTCAGCCCGTGGTGCACTCGGTGCTGGGGCGGCTGGAGCTGGCCGCGCTGGTGATGGAGCTGTACGGCGAGGGCAACGTGCTGCCGCACTACGAGCGAGGCCTGGAGGCGCTGTCGCACGCGCTCGCCGCGGCGCCGGACCATGCCCGCTCGCTGGTGCTGGTGTCGCGCTTCCACCGCCGGCTCGCGCAGCATCGCGCGAACCAGGGCGGCGAAGGCGTGGCTCCGCTGCTGGAGAAGTCCCTGGCCGCGCTGCGCACCGCGGAGGCCGTGGCCACGCCGAGCGACCGCATCCCGCTGGAGCGGGCCCTCACGCATCGCCAGTGGGCGCGCTACCAGCAGCAGCACGGGGAGGACCCGCGCGGACAGCTGAAGCTCGCGATTGCCTCCTTCGAACAGCTGCGCCCGGAGGACCGCGACTTCGCGTTCCACGACAACCTGGGCCTGACCTGGCAGGGACAGGCGGACGCGGAGGCCGCGCGCGGCGGAGATCCGCTGCCGCTGTTGGACAAGGCCATCGCCGGGTACCAGGCGGCGCTCCAGCTGAGCGAGCAGCAGCCGTTGACGTGGATCAACCTGGGCGTCGCGTACCGCAAGCGGGCGGGCGCCCAGGGTGCGCCGGATGCGATGGGCGACCTGCGCCGCGCGAACAGCGCGCTCACGCGGGCCCTGTCCCTCAACCCGGACAACTTCGTCGCGTGCTTCAACGGCGCGGAGGTGGCGGAGCAGCTCGCGCGCGCCCGCTACCTGAAGGGCGAGGACGTCAGCGTGGACCTGGAGCGCGCCCTGACGCTGTACCGGCAGGGGCTGGCGCTCAACGCGAAGCCTCCCGCGCTCCATAACGCGCTGGGCTCCGCGGTGTTCTGGCAGGCGGAGCTGCGAGCAGAGGAGGGCGGCGACACGAAGGCGCTGCTCGACGAAGCGAAGGCGTCGTTCGAGAAGGCCCGCACCCTGGCGCCCACGCAAGGCTTCGCCTTCAACAACCTGGGCGAGTGGGAGGTCTTCCGCGCGGAGCTCCAGCTCACGAAGGGCGAGGACCCGAGCGTCGCGCTGCGCGCCGCGGTGGAGGACTACACGGAGGCGCTGAAGCGGCTGCCGGACGACGCGGACCTGCTGGCGAATCTGGGCAAGGCCTGGGTGCGCCACGCGACGTGGACACTGTCACAGGCGCGAGACCCGGCGGCGGACCTGACGAAGGCGGAGACGGCGCTGAGCCGGGCGCGCGAGCAGAACCCGCGCCTGGGCAATGCCTGGCGCTATCTGGCGGAGGCCTCCGGCGTCCGGGCGCGTTGGATGGTGCAGGGCCACGGCGCGGCGGAGGGCGAGTTCACGCGCGCGGCGCAGGCCTTCGAGGAGGCGATGAAGCTCGACCCCAGGCTGGAGTACCGGCTCGCGGCGGCGGAGCTCCACGGCGCGTGGGCGCGGTGGCGCATCCGTGAAGGGCAGGACGCGGCGGCCGGGCTGACGCGGGGACTGGCGCTGGCCGACGCGGTGGTGACGGCCCGTCCCCGGTGGACCCATGCGCGCGAGGTGCGGGACGGGCTGCTGGCCCTCCGCACCGGAGCGCGTGTCCCGAGCCCGGAGAGCGTGGCCGACGTCCCTACGCCCTGAGGACGCTACCGGCGGACCCTGGGAGGGTTCACGGCCGCGACACGGGACAGGGCCCCGGACGCGTCAATGGCACGGTCCGGGGCTGACGTGTCCGTCGGTCAGACGGTCTCTGGCGGGTCGTTGTTCACGTCGATGCCGCCGTTCTTCCGGTCCAGATCGAGCGGCGGACCGACCTTGTCCGCGCTCGGGGGGCTCGACCCATCGTCGATGGTCGCGTCGAACTCGTAGACCCGCTTCGGCGCCGTCATGGAGACGGTCAGCGGGGAGGTCGCCAGCGCGTGGAGCCCTCCGAGCTCGTACGGGTACGGGGTCGTGGTGGAAACGGTGAGGCAGTTCCCGTGGGGGAACGTGATGGTGGCGGTGTAGGAGGCAGGGTAGCTGCCCATCGAGAAGACAACCGTGTCGCCGTGTTTCACTTCCGGGCCGGGGTTGTAGCTGATGGGAACCGTGGAGAGGTCGACTGTGATGGTGGCCATAGGTCCGCATAGCATTGCAGCCCCTGTACCAACATGCATGTCTTGAAGATGCGCCCGGATGTTTCACGGCCGCGCATTCCCGGACGCGTCAATGACACGTCCGGGGCCGGGAGCTGACGTGTCCGGCACCTACCGGAGCAGCTCCTTCGGCGGGTCGTTGTTCACGTCGATGCCGCCGTTCTTCCGGTCCCACTCGTGGCCCTTGCGGGCCAGGGACTCCTGCCCGCTGTTGAAGTCCACGTCGAAGGTATAGACCCCGCGCGCCGCCGTCAGGGCGACGGTCAGGGGCGCGGTCGCCATCGTGGGGCCCCCGAGCGTGTACGGGCCAGACGTGGTGAGGCAGGTGCCGTTGGGGAACGTGATGGTGGCGGTGGCACTGAGCGCATTGCCCAACGTGAAGACCACCGTGTCGCCGTGCTTCACATCGGGGCTGGGGTTGTAGGTAACAGGGGTCGTGGAGACGTCGATGGTGATGGTGTTGGTGGGCATGGTGCCCACCGCCATTGCAGACGCCATACCAGCTCAGCTCGCGTCCAATCCCAGCTCACGCACACGGCGATGGAGCGCGCGGCGGGAGACCTCCAGCTTCTGCACCATGCGGTCCAGGTCGCCCTCGCACTCGTGGAAGCAGCGGGTGATCTCCTCCGGGCTCAGGTCGCGCGCGGTCCGCAGGAGCGAGCTCTTGTCGATGAGCACGTACACGGACGAGCGCGGGATGCCCAGCCAGTCCGCCGTGGCCTTCAAGTCCCACGCGCAGGCGCGCAGGGCCTCCAGCACCTCCTGCTCGCTCACCTCCGACGGCTTGCGCCGCGCGGGTGCGCGCGTCTGCGAAGGCGGGGGCGTGTCCTCCGAGGCAGGGGAGGGCGCGTGCTCGCTCAGGGGGTGTCCGGGGATGGGCAGCGCGTCGGCGTCCAGCGACTGCTCCAGCCGCGCATCCACGCGCAGCCCCGGCAGGCCCCGGCTCCCAATCACGAGCTGCCGCGCGACGTTGCGAAGCTGGCGCACGTTGCCGGGCCACGCGGAGCGCACCAGCCGCGCGGCGAGCGACGCGGGCAGCCACGGCTCCGCGCGCGCGTCCGAGGAGCTCAGCCGCCCCGCCTCGCCCGTGGACTCCAGCTCCTGGCGCGCGAAGTGGAGGAACAGCGGCGCGATGTCCTCGCGGCGCTCGCGCAGCGGGGGCACGGTGATTTCGAAGCCCGCCAGCCGGTGCAGCAGCGGGGCCTTGAAGTGGCCGTCGTGGATGCGCGACTCCAGGTCCGCGTCCGTGGCGGTGACGAGCCGCACGTCCACGCGCACCGGCGTCTGCGCGCCCACGGGATAGACCTCCTGGGTCTCCAGCACGCGCAGGAGCGCCGCCTGGACCTCCGGAGGGGCCTCCGCCACTTCATCCAGGAAGAGCGTGCCGCCATGGGCTGCGCGGAAGAAGCCCTCCCGGTCGCGCGCGGCGCCGGTGAACGCACCCCGCACCGCGCCGAACAGCTCCGCGGCGATGAGGTCCTTCGCCAGGCCGCCCAGGTTGACGCTGACGAAGGGCCCCGCGTGGCGTGGGCTCCGCGCATGGAGCGCGCGCGCCACCAGCTCCTTGCCCGTGCCCGTCTCGCCCCGCACCAGAACGGGGACCAGGAGGTCGGCCACGCGCAGCACGTCCTCGCGCACGCGGACGATGCCCTCGCTGTCGCCCACCATGCCCAGCCCCGCCAGCTCCGTCTGGGCACCCGCGCCGCGCACGGTGGCCTGGTGCAGCAGCAGCGCCACGCGCCCGGCGAGCACCAGCGGTACGCCCGCCACCAGCGCCTCCGCGGGGAACTCCCGCCCGCCGCGCACCGGCTCGCTGCCCACCCACACCGGCGTCCCGCCCTCCGGCACCCGCAGCCGCACGCTCCCGTGCGTCCCCGCCTCGAAGCGCACCGGCGTCCGGCTGAGGAAGGGGTCCCCCAGGGGCAGCGCCAGCACCGCGCCCGGACGGCTGAAGTCCGGCGCGTTGCGGGACAGCGCCACCGCGCGCTCTCCGGACAGCAACCCGTCCAGCAGCAGCCGCTCCCCGATGCGCTGGGGCTGGGCATGGCCAATGAGCGTCAACGCCGGCATCACCTGGGCGGCCTGTGACGGCGTGCCCTGCGTGCGGACGGCGGTCGTGGAGAAATTCGTGGGGTTCTTGGGCGGCATGGACCTCCCAGGCAGCCTACAACGGGCTGGCTGCCCCGGGGCCTGGCAGGCGTCGTTCCTCTGCGCACGCCCCCTGGCGCCGACCGGGGGCCGTCCCCACGGCTGCTCGCAAGGTAGGCACGGGCGGTAGGGGCGGAAGCCACGCCCGCGTCCCATCCGATGAATAGGTTTGTGACGCGTGCCGTGTGGATCTTCGAGAGGGAGCGCGACCTTCATGACTCCATCGACCTCGAACATCACTGTCTTCGGCGCCGTCCTCTTCGACCTGGACGGCGTGGTCATCGACACGACCGAACTGCACTACCGCGTCTGGGATGAGTTCGCTCGCGAGCGGGGCTACGTGCCCACGCGCGAGCAGCTGCTCGCCACCAACGGCCTGCGGGCCGGGGAGACGCTGCGCGCGTGGTTCGGCGCGGAATTGGATGACGAGCAGGTGGCCGTGCTCACGGACGACCGGGAGCGGGCCTTCCACCGGCTGCTCGACCACGAGCCGGTGTCCCCCGTGCCCGGCGTGGGCGCCTACCTGATGTCCCTGAAGCAGGCGGGCGTGCCCTGGGCCCTGGGCACGAGCGCCCTGGCGGAGAACGCGGAGCGGGCCCTGGAGCGCGTGGGGCTGGAGCACCTGTTCCCCGTGCGGGTGACGTCCACGGACGTGACGCGGGGCAAGCCGGATCCAGAGGTGTACCTCAAGGCCTCCGCCGCGCTGGGCGTCCCGCCGCACGCCTGCGTGGTATTCGAGGACGCGGTGGCGGGGCTGAGGGCCGCGCGGGCCGCGGGCGCGGCGTGTGTCGCCGTCGCCACGTCGTTCCCGCGCGAGGTCCTGATGCGCGAGCGGCCGGACTGGCTGGTGAGGGACTTCCGGGACCTGCCGCAGGCGCTGCGTCCCGGAAGCCACGGCTTCACGGCGCCGACGGCACCTCACCCGTGAGCACGCAGATGAACGCGTCCGGGTCGCACTTCACGGGGAACAGCGGGTTGATGCCGGAGCCGCGCAGCCGTCCCGCGTCGTAGTCCGCGTACGGGTCGCACAGCGTGTCGTCCGGCAGCTTCGTCTTGCTGTTCTGGCACTTCACCACCGGCCAGATGCCCTTCACGGTGTACTCGGCGCTGCAGCCGTTCTCCGAGTACCCGAGGTCCGCGGTGAACTGCGTGCCCGGAATCTCCGGCGTGTTGTAGATGCGCAGGTTGCTCCACGCGTAGACGAAGTCCTGCTCGGGCAGCAGGCCGCCGTCAGGCGCCGCGGACGCGGGCACCTCCAGCCGCGTCTGGGTGAGCTCCGGCACCGAGCAGAAGTGGTCCGCCCCCGGCGTCGCGGAAGCGAAGGCGCCCACCGCGGTGGCGGAAGCCTTCGAGTCCTCCGTCAGCCGGGACGCGAAGTCCTCCATCAACTTGCCCAGCCGCGCGCTGCGCACGCCCACGGTGTCGGGCGCGGCCGGGTCCTGGCTGAAGAACTTCTGCAGCCCCAGCGGCTCGGGCTTGAGCTGCGCGCAGGCGGTGTCCGGGTTCTGCCCGGGCTTGAGCTGATACGACGCGGCGAACGAGCCGGTGGAGCCGTCCGACACGGCGCGAGCCACGACGCACTCGGGCTCCGGTTCACTGCCGCACGCACCCACGGCGACGGTCGCCGCCGCGAGCCCTGCACTCACTGCCATCCAACGAAGCTTCATCGCGGGAGTCCTCATGGGCTTGGGCCTAGAAGCTGAGCTTCGCGCCCAGGCGGATGGAGCGCGGGGCCTGGTAGGCGGTGGGCCGCTTGAAGTTGGGGTTGATGTCCTGAACGCTGATGGGCAGCCCCGTGGCGGTGGAGATGACCTTGCAGTTGGGGTTGTTCTGGGTGAGGCAGGCGGTGAGGTCGTCCGGCTTGCCGCCCTGCTCGATGGCGTACACGCGCGTGGTGGCGAAGGTCTGGTCCACGTCCGTGTACTGCTGGAAGTTGAAGAGGTTGAACACGTCCAGGGACACCGTGAGGACGTAGTCCTTCACCAGCCGCTGGTTGAGGCCCACGTGCCCGTCCACGCCGTGCACCCAGGGCAGCCGGCCCGCGCTGCCGCGCGGCAGGATGAACGTCTCCGAACCGCTGCGGCGCGGGTGCAGGCCCAGGTAGTTGAGCGGCGTGCCGGAGCGCGCCCGGTAGTTGCCGCCCACGTTGATGCTGGTGCGAGGCCCCAGCACCAGCTCCTTCGCGGCGAACACCTTGAAGGAATGCGTGCGGTCCCCGGGCAGCTGTCCCTCGCGGTTGACGGTGAGCGACACCAGGTCGAAGTCGCGCGTGAGGTTGGGGGACAGCTGGCCGGTGTCCGCGCGGAACAGGCCGGAGTAGTTCCCGCGCAGGGTGGACCAGGTGTAGCTGGCCTGGGCCAGCCACCCGTTGGTGAAGGCGCGCTGGAAGTAGAGGTTCACCGCGTCGTACTCGCGCCTCGCCAGCGGGAAGTCCGTGGAGTAGCCCTTGCCCGGGTTGCCCAGGAAGAAGGTGCTGCCGTCGTCGCGGCTCATGTCCTCGATGACGTCGTTGAGGAAGCGCCGGGTGTACGTGGCGCCCAGGCGGCTCGCGGTGAAGAGCTCGTACTCACCGCCCACCACGAACTCGTCCGCGGACTGGGCGCGAATCTGGGGGTCCGCCGGCACGCGGTCGCCGCCCTGCGCGTCCCACAGCTGGTTGGGGCTCTCGCGGTTGCCAATGGGCTGGCGGTTGGCGTTCTGGGTGCAGTCCCCCAGCAGCGACCCTTCACGGGAGGGATTGCACGGGGGCGAGTCGTAGGTGGCGGAGAGCAGCTGCTGCTGCGGGAAGGACAGGTCCGCCATGTCCAGGGGGACGTTCTCGAAGAAGCGCGCGTAGTTGGCGAAGAGCTTGGCGCGGCCACTCTGCGTCGGGTCGTAGATGACGCCCAGGCGCGGGGACCACTGGTTGGGCAGGTGCAGGCCCACCTCGCCATCCAGGCCGTAGATGGTCTGCACGTCGTAGCGCAGGCCCACGTTGACGGTGACCTTGTCCATGACGGACCAGCTGTCCTGGAGGAAGCCGCCCACGGTGGTGGACGTGGAGGTGCCTTCCTTGTTGGGCAGGAACACCGGCAGGTCCGGGCCCGCCAGGTAGCCGTACTGGCTGAGGGTGAAGAAGCAGTCGCCGCCGGTGCACTCCTGCCAGTGCGTGAAGCCGGTGCGCGCGCGGTTGTTGTAGAAGCTCATCCGCTCGATGTCCGCGCCGGCCTTGAGGATGTGGTGGCCCAGGGCCTCCAGCAGGTACGTGCCCATCACCTTGCCCTGCACGCGGTCCAGCCGCTGGACGCTGATGGTGCCGGGGCCGCCCGTGGAATAGCCCGTCACGGGGCAGCGCAGCCGCTGCTCCTCGGGCGTGGTGCCGCAGGCATCGGGGTTCAGGGCCGGGAGCGACTCGAACTCGTTGATGGTGTGGTAGCCGGGGTTCCGGTTACGGGTCCACGCGATGCGGGGCTTCGCGGACAGGCCCTCGCCGGAGCCCAGGTCCGAGCCGTCCGACGGGAGGATGGAGTCCGCCTGGTGGTGCCAGCCGAGCGTCGCGTCCACGAGCAGCTTCTTGTCGAAGAAGGACGACGCCTGCTTCGCGACGATGTCCATGGCGCTGTTGCTGCGCCGGGTGGCGATGGATTCATACGCGCCCTGCACGAAGCTGGTGCAGGACAGGCTGGTGCACACCTCCGGCTCGCCGTCGTCGCTGAAGGAGTACTTGTTGCTGCCGCCGGACGAGCGTGGCGTGCCGAACACGGACACGGACAGGCTGTGGTCCGGGTTGAAGTTGTAGGTGAGCTTGCCCAGGTACTGCACGCTGCGCTCGTCGGCGAAGCGGCTGGTGCGGCTGCCGTCGATGGGCGTCACCTGGGAGAAGCCGGTGGAGAGGTCCTTGCGGCGGTCGCCCACCTTCTTGCAGCCGTTGCTGCCGAGGTCCGCCTCCGTGCACAGCTCGTAGCTGTTGAGCTGGCGGTTCACCTCGATGCGATTGAAGGACGGCGCGACGCCCACGTAGAACCAGAGCTTGTCCTTGAGGAGGGGGCCGCCCAGGTCGAAGCCGAAGTCGCCCAGGTTGTGGGCGCTGCCCTGCGCGGAGATGACGCTGCCCTCGCGGAGGATCTCCTTGCCGGACCGCTGGAGCAGGCCGGGGGCGTAGTTGGCGAACACGGAGCCGTGGAACTCATTGGAGCCGGACTTGGTGACGACGTTGAGCACACCGCCGGTGGAGCGGCCGTACTCCGGCATGTAGCCGCCGGTGATGATGTTGACCTCCTTCACGAACTCCACGGACAGGGGCGTGCCCAGCGTGCCCACGCCGGGGTCGTTCACGGACAGGCCGTCCACGACGTACTGGCTCTCAGGAGAAGAGCTGCCGCTGATGCTCACGCCGTAGCGGTCCTCGGTGGCGCCGGGGGCGAGCTCGGCCAGGCCCTCGAAGGAGCGGGACGCGGAGCCCTTGGTGCCGGGGCGGATGACGGCGATGTTGCGGATGAACTCCTGGTCCACGGTGACGCCCGCGGCGCTGGAGCCCACGTCCAGGGTCGGCGGTGAGCCGACGATGTCGTAGCTGACGCTCATCGAGTCCGGTACCAGCTCCGAGTTGAAGCGGATGGTGCGGTCGATGCGCAGCAGGATGCCGTCGCGGGCATAGGGCGTGAAGCCCTGAGCCTCGAAGCGCACGACATAGGTGCCAGGAGGCAGCTGCGGGATGCGATACAGGCCGCTCTTGTCGGTGAGGACGGTTCGCTCGCCCTGCAACTGGGGAGAGGTGGCGGTGACGAGCACGTCGGCCAGCGGCCGGCGGTCCTCGGCGCCAACCACCGTCCCGGTGATGACCGAGTTGCCCTGGGCCCAAGCCCCGGCTCCCCACAACACGACCATGAGCCACAGCCCACGGATGAAACGGATTCGTCTGGACACGTCTGCGCCCCTCCCGGCGAAGGCGGCGAACTCTGTCGCAAAACGTGAGAAATCCACCAGCCCAAATCAAAAAGACTTTGCCGCCAGAGCGGAAAACGGCTGGCCCGTTGCGTCAGGCCAGGGGGAGGGGGCTCAGAGGATGTTCCCGGGCTCGGAGGTGAAGAGCGCGTGGAAGAGCGTGGTCTCCGGCGGCTTCATGAAGTTGACGTAGAGGGGGACGGGCGTCTGCGCGATTTCGAGGGGGAGTGCCGTCGCGCCGTATTCGGCCTCGATGTGTCGGGCGACCGTGTCCGCGATGCCTTGCAGTTCCAGCGGGGCGGGGCCGAGGAAGACCTTCGATTCCATGAGGTGCTTCCCCAGGAAGACCCGGCGAACACAATGCACGGTGTAGAGGGGGGCCAGGATGCTGAGGTACCCGGCGACGGTCCAGCGCGTCTGTGGACGCATCATGTCCTGCTCCTGATGCGGGTAGACCAGCACGCCGAAGCTGGGGTTCGCCAGGCCCGGCGCGTAGTCCCAGGCATCGCAGCTGGGAAGCGCTTCTCGAAGCGCCTTCACAAAGGACCCCCAGTGGGGCCTCTCCGCATTCTTCTCCTCCCAGAGGGCTTCGTAGCGAAGGTCCTCGGGACTGGGCTCCTGGCGGAAGCGATAGGCCTGGTCGGCACCCCAGTAGAGACGCGCAACCGCGAGCAGCTCTTCGGCGGAAGGCGTCATGGCTTCCTGGGCTTGGATTTGAAGGTGAGCGTCGCCGGATGGCACTGTTGCCTGACCCGTGAGCCGACAACGGCCGCGTTGAGCGCAGTCGTGAGGGTGCTCCTGAACTCCTCACATGCAAGACCGAGGGCTGTTACCGGGGTGGTTGAACTGAACACGGTCTGGGCCGCCAGATTGGCGCAGTTCGCCGCGATGCGCTGGGCCAGTTCCACCGGGATCGGCTCCGAGCCTTCGACCTGGAGGGGCATTCCAATTCCCAAGGAGCATCGGAAGATTTCTCCCGTGTCACGCCGTAGCGGAACATGGACACAGGCTTCTCTCCAGCCTCCTGGCCCTGGCTCTGTCTGTTCCACTGCCCGTCGCGCAGCCCGTGAGCAGCCACGTCAGTCCCAGACATGCCGCCCATCTTGTCGCATCCATGGCCTTCCCCCCGGAAGGCCGCCGACGTCACTTCGGAATCCTCTCAAGGCTCCATCGTCTCAGGGGGCGGGCTGTCCGCTGTGCGACGCGGCTGAATCGGCATATAAAAGCCCTGATGATCTCACGCCTCGCGCTCTTCGCGGCCCTGTGCCTCGGCTCCCTTCTCTTCGGTCTGTGGATGCTGGCGACGGCATTCCGCGGCGTCGCCGTGCTCCCGGTGACGTTGGGATTGGGCTTGGGCCTGCTGGCCCTCGTCATCGTCACCTTGCGCCGGGCGCCACGCTGGCGGAATGAGGGCGCCTTCGCGCTCTCCGGCAGGGCCTGGCGGTGGCTGTCGTTGGCGGGGGCGCTGCTCTCGGGGCTCGGCGCGACGGCCTTCGTCCTCGACAAGCTCGCACTGCCACTGCCGTTCGGCGAGTGCTTGGGTTCGAGCTGCGAGGTGTCGTACTCGCTCACGCCGCTCGTGTTCGTGTCCAGCTTCCTCGGCGGATGGCTCGTGTCCGCGGCGCTGCTGGGCGCCTACGGACTGCTGCGAGCCATCTCATCGGCCGCGGTGTGGGCCGTGGGCGTGTCCGTGGGGACCGGCGCGGGCCTGCTCTACCTGATTGTGCACATGGGACCCTAGAAGCCCCGCAGCGCTCCGCCGTCGCAAGCGATGGACTGGCCGCTGATGTACGCGGCCGGCTCCGACGCCAGGAACGTCACCAGCGCCGCGAACTCCTCCGGCCTCCCCAGCCGCCGTGCGGGGATGTTCGGCGCCACCTTCTCGTCGGACAGTCCCAGGTCCTTCATCCGGTCCGTCGCGTGGTAGCCCGGCAGCGCCGCGTTCACCGTGATGCCATACGGCGCCACTTCATTGCTCAGGCTCTTCACCAGCCCCAGCAATCCCGCGCGCAGGCCGTTGGACACCGTGAGGTTGCTCAGCGCCTCACGCGCCGCCGTGGACGTCACCAGCACGATGCGGCCCCAGCCCTGTGCCTTCATGCCCGGCAGCGCTTCTTGAATCGCATCCACCGTGGCCAGCCACAGGCTCTGGAACCCTGTCTGCCATTGCTCCACCGTGATGGCCTCGAAGCCTCCGGACGGCGGGCCTCCCGCGTTCACCACCAGCACGTCCAGACCGCCCAGCTTCTCGGTCACCTCGCGCACCAGCCCGCGCGCGGCTCCTGGCTGCGTCAAATCACACGGCACCGCCAGCGCGGCGCCCAGCTCCTTCGCCGCCTTCTGGAGCTTCTCCCCGCCTCGCGAGGACACCGCCACCGTCGCGCGCTCCTTCACCAGCGTGTCCGCGATGGCCCGTCCCAACCCCGACGACGCGCCCGTCACCAGCGCCCGCCTACCCTTCAAGCCGAAATCCATCCGCGTGCTCCTCCATGAAAGGGGTCAGCCGGCCGCGAATCAGCTTCGCCGCCCGGTCCAGGTCCACGTCCTCGGGCCGCTTCAGCTCCCGCGCCAGCTCCGACACGATACCGCCCGCGATGGAGCCCACGCCGTACGCCAGCCGATAGGGCACGCGGCTGAAGCTCACCAGCGAGTAGCGGCTGACGAACTCGCCCGGGAACGCGTTGAGCAGCACCTTCTCCACGCCCTTCTCCAACAGGAAGCGCGGATCCGCCGTGCTGTCGCGCATCTCGATGAAGTTCTCCACCGCCATGTCCGCGATGGCGTCCGCGTTCGTCTTGCGCAGCCGCTCGAACTCGTCGAACGCCGCCGCCCAGTCCGGCTGCCGCGCCAGCAGCGCGTCCAGCACCACGCAGTCCTCGAAGCCGCAGTTCATCCCCTGTCCGTAGAAGGGGACCATCGCGTGCGCCGCGTCTCCCAACAGCAGCGTGCTTCCTCCCGCGTGCCACGGCGCGCACTTCACCGTCACCATCTGCCCGGTGGGCCGGGAGAAGAACTCCTCCACCAGCCCCGGAATCATCGCCTTCGCGTCCGGGAACTGCTCCTGGAAGAACGCCTCCAGCGCGGCGGGCGTCTGGAGCGACGCGAAGCTCACCGGCCCCTCCCACGGCAGGAACAGGGTGCACGTGAAGCTGCCGTCTTCATTCGGCAGCGCGATGAGCATGTACGTGCCGCGCGGCCAGATGTGCAGCGCGTGTTTCTCCATCTGGAAGCGCCCGCCCTCGCCCGGCGGAATCGTCAGCTCCTTGTAGCCATGCCCCAGCGTCCGCGAGTCCGCCTGGGAACCCGTCTGTGATTGCAGCGCCTGCCGCACCGCCGAACCCGAGCCGTCCGTGCCGAACACCACCGCGTCGCGCACCTCCCGCGTCGCGCCCGTGGCTTCATCCAGCACCGTGAGCGCCCCTGCGGCTGGGTCCGCCTGCGTCACCCGCTGACGGAACCGGATGGACACGCGGCCCGTGGCCTCCGCCTGTGTCATCAGGAACTTGTTCAGCCAGCCGCGTGACAGGGAATTGATGTGCTGCGAGTCATCCTTCCCATACGGCTGGTAGGCCAGCTCGCCCTGCACCGGGTGGATGACCCGCCCGCGCATGGGGATGGCGTGCTTCAGCGCCTCCTCCTCCAGCCCCACCTGCCGCAAGGCATGCAGGCCGCGCGTGGAGATGGCCAGGTTGATGGAGCGCCCCGCGTCCAGCGTCTCGCGGCGCATGTCCGCCCGGCGCTCCAGCACCTCCACCGTGTGGCCCCGGCGGGCCAGGTACAGCGAGAGCAGCGACCCCACCAGACCCGCTCCCACCACCGTCAGCTTCGACTCATTCGAGGGCATGGGCCTCCAGCGCCTTCACGAAGCGGAAGACGTCCAGGTACGTGTTGTAGAGGGGCGCGGGCGCGGCGCGGATGATGTCCGGCTCGCGGAAGTCGCAGATGATGCCGGCCGCGGACAGCCGCTGGAGCAGCCGCTTCGGCTCGCCCTTGAAGCGCAGGGACAGCTGCGCCCCGCGCTGCTTCAAATCCCGCGGCGTGGTGATGGAGACGTAGCCCGCGGGCAGCCGGTCCAGCAGGAACTCCATGTAGCCCGTCAGCTGGTCGCTCTTGGTGCGCAAAGCCGCCATCGTCGCCCTATCGAACAGCTCCAGCGACGAACGCAGCGCCGCCAGCTGGAAGATGGGCGGGTTGGACAGCTGCCACCCCTCCGCGCCCGGCAGCGGGTCGAAGGTGGGGCCCATCTCGAAGCGCGTGGCCTTGTTGTGCCCCCACCAGCCCTCGAAGCGCGGCAGCTGGGGCGAATGCGCGTGCCGCTCGTGCACGAACACGCCGCCCAGGCTGCCCGGTCCGCCGTTGAGGTACTTGTACGAACACCACACCGCGAAGTCCGGCCCGTCGTCGTGCAGCGACAGCTTCAGGTTGCCCGCCCCGTGCGCCAGGTCGAAGCCCACCTTGCAGCCCTGCGCGTGCGCCACGCGCGTAATCTCGCGCAGGTCGAACGCCTGCCCGGTGAGGTAGTTCACGCTGCCCAGCATCACCAGCGCGAGCTCCTTCCCGTGCCGCTCGATGGCCTCCAGGATGTCCTCGGAGCGCAGCGTGTCCTCGCCCTCGCGGGGCATCAGCCGGACGATGGCCTCCTTCGGGTCGTAGCCGTGGAAGCGCGCCTGCGACGCCACCGCATACTGGTCCGACGGAAAGGCGCCGCCTTCAATCAGGACTTTGAAGCGCTCACGCGTGGGCCGGTAGAACGACACCATCATCAGGTGCAGGTTCACAGACAGGGTGTTCATCACCACGACTTCAATGGGCTGCGCGCCCACCACCCGCGCCACCATCCCGGTGAGCTGCTCGTGGTAGGGCAGCCACGGGTGGCGGCCGTGCACGTGGCCCTCCACGCCCAGCCGCTCCCAGTCCTCCATCTCCATCTGCACGTACTTGCGCGCCTTGCGCGGCTGCAGCCCCAGCGAATTGCCCGCCAGGTAGATGGCCGGCGCGCCGGAGGGGGCCGGGGGGAAGAGGAACTCGTCGCGCAGGGGCCTCAGCGGATCCGCTGCGTCCAGGCCGTAGGCGAACACATCGGTGTTCTCGTAGACAGGGGCCGTCATGGTGCGAAGTCCTCGTGCGAGCGCCCCAGCCACTCCAGGGCATTTCGGGACAGCAGCCGCTCGCGCACGGAAGGCGCCAGGTCCGTCAGCGACTCGATGAGCGTGCCGGGCCGCTCCTCGCCCAGCGGGAAGGGGTAGTCACTGCCCAGCGCCACCTTGTCCGCGCCGAACAGCTTCACGATGCCGCGCAATGTCTCCGCGTCGTGCACCAGCGAGTCCACCCAGAACCTTCCCAGGTAGTCGCGCGGCGCGACGGGGTTGTCCACCGCCACCAGGTCCGGGCGCACTTCAAAGCCGTGCTGGATGCGGCCCAGCGTGCCGGGGAACGCGCCGCCGCCGTGCGCGAACGCCAGCCGCAGCTTCGGCAGCCGCTCCATCACCCCGCCGAAGATGAGCGAGCAGATGGCCAGCGACACCTCCGCCGGCATCCCCACCAGCCACGGCAGCCAGTACTTCGTCATCTTCGCCTCACCCATCATGTCCCACGGGTGCACGAAGACGGCCGCGCCCAGGTCGCTCGCCGCCTGGAAGAAGGGGAAGAGGGCCGGGTCGGACAGGTTCAGGTCATTGACGTGGCTGCCAATCTGCACGCCCGCGAACCCCAGCGTGCGCACGCAGCGCTCCAATTCCTTGACCGCCAGGTCGGTGGATTGGAGCGGCACCGTGCCCAGGCCCACGAAGCGCTTCGGCGCTGTCGCCACCGCGCCGGCCAGGTGGTCGTTGAGGAAGCGCGCCACCTCCAGGCCGTCCTGCGGTTTTGCCCAATAGCTGAACAGCACCGGCACCGTGGACAGCACCTGCACCTGGACGCCGTGCGCGTCGCACTCGGTGACGCGCTGCTTCGGGTCCCAGCAGTTGCTTTCAATCTCGCGGAAGAACTTCCCGTCGTCCCGCATCATCCGCGCGCGGCAGGGCGCGTGGTGGTCCAGCGCGATGAAGCCGCCGTAGCCGAAGCGCTCGGCGAAGCGGGGCAGCTCCGGGGGGAGGAGGTGCGTGTGGATGTCGACCTTCACTTGGGCGCACCACCCCGCGCCACCATCGTGCCGCACTTCTTGCACGTGCAGTTCTCGGGGTTGCCGTAGAAGTGCTCGAACACCGGCGGCAGCTGCGTCACCAGGTTGGTGACGTGCAGCGATTCCTCATAGAGCTTCTCGCCGCACTTCGGGCACAGCCACAGGAAGGAATCCAACTCCTGCGGCTGGCGGCGGCGCTCCAGCACCAGCCCGATGGTGCCCGCGGGCCGCTGCGGCGAGTGCGGCACCTTGGGCGGCAAGAGGAAGATTTCCCCCTCGCGGATGGGGACGTCCTGCACCTGCCCCTCGTCGATGACGCGCAGGGTGATGTCGCCCTCCAGCTGGTAGAAGAACTCCTCGCCTTCGTTGATGTGGAAGTCCGTGCGCGAGTTGGGCCCGCCCACCACCGTGACCATGAAGTCCCGGTCCGCCCACACCTGCTGGTTGCCCACGGGCGGCTTGAGCAGGGGGCGGTGCTCGTCGATCCACTTCTTGAAGTTGATGGGGGTCAGTCGGCCCATGTCACTCGTCTCCAATGGTGGCGATGCACTTGAGTTCAATCGCGATGGGCGTAGGCAGCGCGTTGATTTCCAGCGTGGTGCGGCACGGCGGGTTGTCCTTGAAGTACTCCGCCCACAGCCGGTTGTACGTGGGGAAGTCCCGCTTCATGTCCGTGAGGTACACCGTCACGTCCACCAGCCGCTCCCACGACGAGCCCGCGTCCTCCAGGATGTAGCGCACGTTGCGGAACACGGAGTGGCACTGCGTCTCGATGTCGTACGAGACGATGTTCCCCGCCGCGTCCAGCTCCACGCCCGGGATGGCCTTGCTGCCGCGCTCGCGCGGGCCCACGCCGGAGAGGAACAACAAGTTCCCCACACGGCGCGCGTGGGGGTAGAGCCCCACCGGCTCCGGGGCCTTCTTCGAATCGATCCGCTCGCCAGCGCTCACGTGTCGCTCTCCCCGCTCAAAGCTTGATGCAGACGTTCTTGGGCTCGGTGAAGAAGCGCAGCGCGTCCCAGCCGCCCTCGCGGCCCACGCCGGACTCCTTCACCCCGCCAAACGGCGTGCGCAGGTCGCGCAGCATCCAGGTGTTCACCCAGACGATGCCGCTGTGCAGCCGGGCCGCGAACCGGTGCGCGCGCGCCAGGTCCTTCGTCCACACGCTGCCCGCCAGCCCGTAGCGCGTGGAGTTGGCCCACGACAGCACCTCCTCCTCGTCGTCGAAGGGCATGATCGTCGCCACCGGACCGAAGATCTCCTCCTGGTTCGTGCGGCACGTGGGCGCCAGGCCCTCCACCAGCGTGGGCTCGATGAACCAGCCGTTCGCGCAGCGGCCGGGCACGCTCGCGCGCTGGCCGCCGGTGAGGATGTTGCCGCCCTCCTGCTTCGCGAGCGCGATGTAGCCCATCACCTTCTCGAAGTGCTCACGCGACACCAGCGCGCCCTGGTCCGTGCCCTCCACCAGCGGGTCGCCCACCTTGAGGGCCTTGGTGCGCGCGACCAACGCTTCCTTGAAGCGCGGGTACAGCGAGCGCTGCACGAAGATGCGCGGGCCGCACAGGCAGATCTGCCCCTGGTTGGCGAACGACGAGCGCAGCGTGGTGGCCAGCGCGTCGTCGAAGTCGCAGTCCGCGAAGATGACGTTGGGGTTCTTCCCGCCCATCTCCAGGGACAGCTTCTTGAACGCGGGCGCGGCCACGCGGGCGATCTCCGCGCCGGTGCGCGTGCTGCCGGTGAAGGAGATGGCGCTCACCTCCGGGTGGCGCGTGAGCGGCCCACCGACGTGAGGCCCCAGGCCGTGCACCAGGTTGAGCACGCCCGGCGGAAGCCCCGCGTCGCGGCACACCTGCGACAGGAGGAAGGCCGTCATCGGCGTCACCTCCGACGGCTTGGCCACCACGCAGTTACCGGCCGCCAGCGCGGGGGCGATCTTCCACGTGAGCAGGTACAGCGGCAGGTTCCACGGCGAGATGCAGCCCACCACGCCCAGCGGCGAGCGCAGCGTGTAGTTGAGCGCCACGCCGTCCATGGGGTGCGCTTCACTGGAGAACTGCGTCGCCGCGTCCGCGAAGAACTCGAAGTTGAGCACGCTGCGCGGGATGTCCACCGTGCGAGCCACCGCCAGCGGCTTGCCCGTGTCGATGGACTCCGCCCGCGCGAAGGCATCCAGGCGCTCGTGGATGAGGCCCGCGATGCGGCGCAGGTACCGCGAGCGCTCCATCGCCGGCAGGGCGGCCCACGCGGGGAAGGCCCGGCCCGCGGCCTCCACGGCGGACTGCACGTCCACCTCGCGTGAATCCGGCACGTGCGCGTAGAGCTGGCCCGTCGCGGGCTCCGGCTTGTCCAGCCACTGGCCGCCCGCCGCGGGCACCAGCTCACCACCGATGTAGTTGAGGACCTTCTCCAAGGCGCGCCCTCCTCAGGGAGACGCGGCAATGTATGTCGCGGCCGTCCGCCGCCTCCAGGATTCCGAACAGTCCGCGTCGGATGGCGCTCGCTTGCGCGGCCGTCTGGCTCCCAGCGTCTCCGGGACCCGCTCCACAGGTGAAACCTTTGTGGAATTGCGGGCCGGGCATGGAAAAGATTCGCGCATGACCTCGACAGTGGATGTAGCAGCCCTGGCTGGAATCCTGGACGCGGCGCGGCGCGAGCGGCGAGAGGTGCCGCCCCTGTCGCATGCGCACCCGACCCTGACCGTGCCGGACGGCTACGCGGTGCAGGCGGAGGGCATCCGGCTGCGCGAGGCCCAGGGCGAGCGGGTGGTGGGCCTGAAGATGGGCTTCACGTCGGAGGCGAAGCGCCAGCAGATGAACCTGGGCTCGCCCATCTTCGGCGTGCTCACGGACCGGATGCGCGTGCAGCCCGGCGGCGTGGTGAGCGTGGGCGCGGGCATCCACCCGCGCATCGAGCCGGAGATCGCCTTCCGCACCTCGAAGGAGCTCAAGGGCGCGGTGACGCGCGATGAGGTGCTGGACGCGTGCGACGCCGTCTTCGCGGCCATGGAGGTCCTGGACTCGCGCTTCGTGGGCTTCAAGTACTTCAGCCTGCCGGACGTGGTGGCGGACAACGCGTCGTCGTCGCTGTTCGTGCCGGGCACCCTGGAGCGCGCCCCGCGCGAGCTGGACCTGACCAAGCTCCAGATGCGCATGGAGGTGAACGGCAAGGTGGAGGGCGAGGCGCGCTCGGACGCCATCTCCGGCGACCCGGTGGTGTCCCTCATCCAGCTGTGCGCGCTGCTCGCGGAGCGCGGCCAGGTGCTGCCCAAGGGAAGCCTGGTGCTGTCCGGCGCGGCCACCGCCGCCTACCTGATGAAGCCTGGCGACCACGTGCGCCTGACCGTGGACGGGCTGGGCACCCTGGAAGTGACGGCGGCCGAGTAGAGGCCTCACTCAGTACAGCAGGCCGTCCTTCGGCTGGAGCGGCGGAGGCAGCTCGGATTCACCCAGCATCTGCCGCAGGTTGATCTCGATGGTGCGGCACAGCGCCGTCATGGGCGTGTCGCTGACGGCGTCCTCGAAGGGGTTCTCCACGTCGCGGCCCACCGCGTCCAGGGCGATGAAGAGGAACGCGATGATGGCCGTGACCAGTGGCGTGAGCACGCCCAGGTCCGCGACGACGCCCAGGGGCAGCATGGCGAGGTAGGCGCGCACCATGGCGTGCGGGAGGATGTCGTACTGGCGGGGCAGGGGCGTGTTCTTGATGCGCTCGCACGCGCCCAGGTAGTTGGTGAGCTCCGTGAGCGTCTCATCCATCGACACGCGCATGTAGACCTTCTCCGGGTGCTCGATGTCGCTGTAGATGCGGCGCATGCGCGTGCCCATCCACAAGAGGATGGCGGCGGGCACGTTCTGCTCCACGCGCAGCGCCTCCAGCACGGACGGGCGGAAGAACGGGGTGATTTCCGGGAAGGGGTCCTGCCGCCGCAGGTGGCAGCGCAGCGCGTTCACGAAACCTATCTGCGCGTAGACGAGCTCGCGCGCGTCCTCGGTGATGCCCTCGAACATGCTGGTGATGCCCCGGGGTGTCTCCACGCCCGGGTGGAGGAACGTGGCCAGGTTCGCGCGGGGCGCGCTCGGGCCACGCAGGTCGCGCGCCTGACCGAACTGGTCGCGCACCGCGCCGTCACCCACCTTGGACCAGGCGGGCGCCAGCGCGGGCCCCTCCGGCTGTACGGCCACCTGGACCAGGCGGGATGCGGCGGAGGGCGTCTCCGGGGTGCCGTCGCTGCGCTGGGCGCGGGGCGCGGGCAGGAAGGTCAGCACCTGCCGGGCGAGCGTCCGCGACGCGTTCACCAGCCCGCCCCAGATGGTGCGCGCCTCCCACCAGCGCTCGTAGGCGGAGTTGTTGCGGAAGCCGAGCAGCACACCCAGCGCCGCGGCCAGCAGTGTCACCGGCAGCGCCGGCACCGACAGCCACTTGGCGTTCAGCGCCTCGTAGCCCAGCGAGATGGCCAGCGCGAGGGCGATATGGACGACGACGGGGCGCCCCGTGTAGCGGAGGATGATCCGCCAGGACAGCATCCGACCGACGATCATCTCGCGGGGCTCCTCTGCATCACATGTGCTGCCTGAGGAGTTGGATGTAGTGATGCCCCCGAGGAGCGGCAATGCGTCGCGTCACCTTCGCGCCCTCCGTCCGGCCGCGAGTCCCCTCCGCACGCCCGGGGAGCGTGCGGAAGCGGACGAAAGGACGCGTGCGCCCGTCAGGCCCGCGACTTGGAGAAGACGATGCTCGCGCCCGTCCCCGGCACCGTCACGGTGAAGGTGCGCTCCACGGTGGCCAGGCCGTTGCCGCCGCGCGACGCCAGCTCCAGGAAGAACGCGCCCGTGGTCTTCAGGTGGAAGGACTGCGCCCACGACTCGGACAGCGCCTTGAACGCGCCCTTGAAGACGGACGGCGAGCGCTGCTCGTTGTTGCGCAGGTCCAGCAGGCCCGCGCGCAGGTCGCGCCACTTGGACACGGTGCCGGGGTTCTTCTGGATGACCTCCGCGAGCGTCAGCATGCCGTTGCCCAGCTGCCCTTCGGTGTACGCGAAGTGCCCGACGAGCGGATGGTTCTTCAGGTGCGCGGCGGCCGTCTTCGCGGCGTCGGCGGCGGACCAGTTCTGCTCCAGGTACGCCCTCCATAGGGGCGCGTAGACGGACTCGCGCACGGCGGGCCGGTCGCGGCACGGCACGCCGTACCAGGGCAGGGCCCGGGCCAGCGCGCGAGCGAAGGCGGCGTGGGCGTCCGGGTCCGCCGCGTGGGTGATGACGTCGCGCAGCGTCCGGTTGTCCAGCTTCAGCTCCACCCGCGTCTCAATCTCCTTGCCGCCGGACGCGTCGCGGATGCGCTTGAGGACCTCCTCCTCCTCTGCGTCATCCAGCGCGCCCCAGACGATGGCTTCGTCCACGGCCTGGCGCAGGTCGTGGTCCGACGGCTTGCGGGCGTCATGGGCCAGGAGCAGGTACAGGCCCAGGTCGAAGTCCGCCACGGTGGGCGACTTGCGGAACTCCGCCATGTCCGCCTTGAAGTCCGCGGTCCAGTGCATGTACGGCGTGAGCAGCGTGCCCTTGTAGCTGCGCACGCCCAGGAACGAGACGCGCTGGGGCGACTCCTTCTCCAGGCTGTTGCGCTGCACCACCTGGGTGAGCTCGCGTGTGTCGCTGCCGCCCAGCGCCCACTTGCCCAGCTTCAGGGAGAAGCCCCAGGCCTTGGACTCCTTGTTGACCTCCTTCAGCAGGCACTGCTCCAGCGCCATGCCCGCGGCCTGCATGCGCTGCATCGCGCTGTCCATCCGCCCGGACACCAGCAGCGGGTGCAGCGTGCGGGCCTGGGCGTCGGTGCACACGGTGGACAGGAGCGTGGTCTGCTCGCGCAGGCGCAGGTATTCGTAGCGGAAGCCCGCCTCGAACTTGGACTCGGCCAGGGCCTGGACGCGCGTGCGCACGTCCGTGCGGAGCTTCTCCCACTGCGTGCGCAGCGCCGTGGTGTTGGCCTCCAGCTCCCCGAAGCCCAGCCGGTCCAGGATGATGCGCAGGACCTTCGTCTCGTTCTCCGACAGTTTGTGCGCTTCCAGCTTCGTCATCAGGGAGTCGAACTCGGACAGCGGCACCGACAGGAGCCCTTCGAGCACGTGCTCCACCTGGGAGACGACGGCGGCCGGGTCGGTGAGGCTCGCCTCCACGTGCAGGCTGGCCGTCACGCCGGCCTCGCGCGCCACCACCTTCTTCACCTGCACGCGCACCTGGCCGGCCGCGGGGCGGGAGAAGACGACGGCGTAGTCGTCCACCACCTTCACCCTGGCGGACACGGTGGCGCCCGCCTTGGCCTCGAAGGCGACCATGGTGCTGGCGGACAAGAGCTTCGTCAGCGTCTGGAGGTTGGACGTGTAGACGTCCGTCCAGTCCAGCGTCGCGGTGACGGACAGCTCGCCGCGCGCCTGGAAGGCGATGGCGTCACCCACGCCCAGCTTGTCCAGCGACGACGTGAGCAGCGGCAGCCGCAGCTCCGGCGCGTCCTTCTTCAGCGCGGCGCGCGCGTTCGTGTCCTGCGTGTGCCGGTGGTAGTCCGCCAGCAGCACGCGCACGTCGCCGTTGGCCGCGAGCGCCACGTAGGGCAGCGGGAAGCCGACGTCCGCCTTCACGCGCGCCTCCACGCCGTACTTGAGCCACGCCTGGTCGCCGCCATGGACGAGCGCCGGTGCCAGCTGCGTCGTCGCGTCGCCGGGGGCCTCGCCCACCACGCCCGCCGCGTCCACGTCCGCCGGGGCGTCATAGCCTTCCACGAAGCCACGAGCGGACACGTCGAACGCGAACGTCAGGGGGCCCAGCTTCTCTCCCGCGGGCAGCGCATAGCTGGCGGTCGGCAATTCCACGCGGATGTCCGAACCCTTGAGCGGCGCATCCGGCAGCACCTTCGACACTTCGTCCAGCAGCACCAGCTTCCACGACATGACGGCTCCCTCCCCGACGTCCACGGAAAGGCCGCATCCTACATCGCCGGTCCGACGTGGGAGGCCGGACGTGAAGCATGCGCGAGCGACCCACCAGGGCGTCGCCCGCGCCAGCCGAGGCGCGGAAACCTGTCCGACAGTCGGACAGGTTTTGGAGGACCGGGTCCAGGGCGTCGCCCGCGCCAGCCGAGGCGCGGAAACCTGTCCGACAGTCGGACAGGTTTTGGAAGACCGCGTCCGGCGGGAGGCTCAGGGGATCATCTGGCGGGTCAGCGTCGCCGGGCGCGTGGAGCGCGTCAGCGGTTCGTTGCCCAGCCATGCCACCGTCACGGCATTGACGTCCTCCAGGCCGGAGCCGTCCGGCAGGAAGACGTAGAGCCGGTCTGGCGGCACCGCGCGGGTGTCTCCCACGCGCCGGCCGTTGATGAAGATCTCGGGCGATGACGCGCGGGCCAGGTGGCCCAGGGGCTGCTCGGTCTGGACCTCGATGGCGACGGGCTCCTTCGCCTGGGCGAGCAGCGCCGGCCCGGCCAGACGGGTCAGCTCTGCGTCCCCGCGTATCCGGCGGGCGGACACCCGCAGCACCTCCACCGGACGGGGCGCCGGAGGGGCGGCGCGCAGCGGGGCCTGCTGCACGGCGGGAGGCGGAGTCGTGGGCGGACTCGCGGGCTCCTCCGCGCAGGCGGCCAGGGACATGCACGCCACGGACACGAGGAGACGACGGCTAACGGGAGAATTCGACGTCGTCGACATGGATGTCTCCAGTGGAGGGGCTGTTGAAGCGCAGGCGCACGGTGTCGATGTTGTTCAGCGTCACCCCGTTGCCGTTCATGATGAAGGTGTGCAGGGGGATGCGCACGGTGGTGAGCACCATGTGCTGGAAGCCCCAGTTGACGTACGGATGCGTGTACGGCTTGGGGATGTCGTCGAAGAGGACGGTGGAGGTGGCCTTGGTGTTGCCGCCGCCCACCAGCTCCACTCGGAAGTCCTGCGAACCGGTGGCCGGATTCAACGGGGACACCCGCTGGGCCACGCGGAAGGACAGCACCTCGTAGGCGGAGGCGTCGCGCTGTCCCACGGGCACGGTGAAGGTCGCGGTGGCGGTGCCGGCCGTCCAGTTCGCGCGCACGACGTCGGTCTGGTGCGGTGAGGGATTCACAACGGTGGACAGGGTGATGGCGCCGCCGGGTGTGAAGGCGCTGGCCGCGCCGCTGTTGAGCCGCGTGTGCGCCTTCTCGTGGTGGGTCGTGTAGATCTTGAAGCCCGCCGTGGACGGGAACTTGAGCGTCCCGCGCAGCATGTCCGCGTAGACGGTCTCGTTCCGCAGGTGCAGGCGCGTGAAGGCGGACAGCCACGCCTCGCCGATGCGCTGCTGGTCCGCCGCGGGGATGTAGTCCTGGCGATTGTAGGTGGAGTCGTCACCGTGCGGCTCCGGCTCCGCGGCCCACACGGTGTTGAAGAAGTTGTGGTTCGCGCCGTACACGTAGATGGAGCTCTTCGTGCCCAGCGCGCGGTCGTAGAGCTTCGCGCCCTCCAGCGTGGTGATGTCGCCGTCCGCCGCGGGCAGGATGACGAAGTACGGCACGCTCGCCGGCAGCACGTAGCCCTGGCCGTCCATGGGCGCGATGGAGGACACCGCGACGATGTTGAAGGCGGTGTTCTGCATATACGCGGACACGGACGCCTCGCCGCCGCGCGAGTGGCCCGACACCGAAATCCTCGTCATGTTCACCTTGCCGGTGAAGCGCCCCGCGAAGAAGTTCGGATAGCTGGAGTAGGTCGCGGCGTTGTTGAGGTGCGACCACAGCTCCAGGTGCTTGAGGATGAGCTGGCCGCGCTCGCTGATCCACTGGGGCGCGTTGCCGCTCAGGTCATACGCGTCGATGGAGACGGCGATGATGCCGTTGCTCGCGAGCGTGTCGAGCAGCCGGTTGTAGCCCTGATGGTTGGGCACGCGGCTGGTGCACAGCGCCGGGTCCTGGCTGTACGTGGTGCAGATGCGGTGGTTGCCGTGCTGGATGACAAAGAGGGGGAACGTGCCCGCCGCGGCGGCCGTGCCCGTGCCGTTGGCCACCGCCGGGTAGCGCACCACCGCGCGCAGGTCGACGTTGAGCGCCCCGCCGATGCTGGGGAAGAAGTCGTCGATGGAGTAGCTGTCCTGGCCCACGGCATACGTGCCCAGCGCGTACGGATCCTTCCCCACCTGGAAGCCAATCTGGTTGGCGCCGTCCAGGAAGTCGCGCGCCTCGTGGTAGTGGCCGTCGGTGGCGAAGTCGGCGGGCGTGTTGGCCACGGTGGCGCCGAAGTCCACGACGACGTCGTACTGCCCCTGCACGAGCGGCGGGTGCCAGATGACGACGTCGGTGCCGTTCACGCACCCCGCTTTCACCTGCTGGATTTCGATGCCGCCCGACACGTCCGTGAGCGCGGTGTTCATGGCCCAGGTGGACACGGTGCGGTGGCCCACCACGTAGTAGGCCGCCCAGGTGCCGCCCGGATGCGCGGCGGGCACGTAGGTGGGATCGACGGCGCCCCACACGGGGTCGCCGGTGTCGGCGAAGGCGTCGGAGAACTCGAAGTAGGGGAAGGTGTTTTGCGGCCGTCCCGCGATGTCCATGGTGGGGCCGCCCACCGGATACATGAGGTAGAGCACCAGCCCCGTGTCGATGCCGTAGGACACGACGTCGTTGGCGCCCAGGTGCCCCACGGGTGGCTGGAACACGGGCCGGCGCACGATGACGTCATAGGCACCCCGGCGCTGGAGGTGCTCGCTCCACGCGGGCACGGTGAAGCGGCCGGACGCATCGGCGGTGACCTGCTTGGGCGCGGCGGTGAAGGCGTCCCCTGTCACGTCCGCGAAGGCGTCACCCACGCGCCACGCGCGCTGGTTGGGGACGACGGAGACCTCCACGGTCTCACCAGCCTGGAAGCCGGAGCCCGTCACGTACAGGTCCCCGCGTCCCGTCTCGTGCGCGTTGAGCAGGCAGCCCGAGGACGTGGAGGGATACACGCGCGCCGGAGCCTCCGCGCGGATGGGGAGCTGGAACGAAGCGACGGGGTCACCCACGGTGAGCTGCATGGGCGGCACCTTACCGGTGCGGTCCGTGGCCACGGGCTGCGCGGTGACGAGCAGCGTGCGGCCACCGAGCGCCGCCTGGGCACGCTCGAAGCTGGGGAAGCGGTAGGGCGAGGCGGGAGGCGCGGCGCGCTCCGGGCAGCCCACGACGCCGGACTGGAACCAGAGGATGAACGGCGCCAGCGTGCCCTGGGCGTCGGTCGTCGCGCGCGCGAAGCCGACGGCCTCCTTCAGCGACGGGATGCGCTCGGCGTCCAGCGCGAAGCGCAGCTCGTAGACCGTGTCGGGGGTGAGGCCCTGCGCGCCGACGGTGAGCGAGTCACCCGCCGGCAGCGCGCTGAGGGCCTGCCCGCGGTCGTCCACGGGGAAGAAGGCCAGCTTGGCCTGGGAGAGGGAAGGGGGCTCCGTGCTGCCCAGGGCCGCGTTGGAGAACGCGGTGAGCAGCACGAAGGGCCATGCGAAGCGTTTCATGGAACCTCGGAGGGGGAGGGAACGGCTCCATGCGACTGGAGCGGCGCGCAAGCCGTGCACTCGCGGTGCCATGCGAGTACACGGTTCCCCTCGGAGGACGGTGGATGCGGCTGTGGCCTCCGGCGTCACAAGCCGTGACGGCCGCGGCTACAGCGTCACCGGCTCAGGGCACGTCGTGGACCTGCTGGAGCGCGGGCGCACCGTCCGCCTTCACGACCAGCGGGTCGGGCATCAGCCCCTGGATGCACGAGCGGATGTCGGCCCGGGTTTCATCCACGGGCTTCAGCACCAGCGACGTCGTGCGCGTGGGGAGCGCGCGCGGCCACTGGCCCTTCTCCGCGCGGGCCACGTCGACCTCCGCCAGGGCGATGAGGGCCTCGGAGCGCAGCGCGCGCAGCTCCATCGCCTCCATGTCCTCGGGCGACAGGCGCACCAACGGAGCCTCCGCCTGGCGGAAGTACTGCCCGGCCTTCCGGGCCTCCAGGGCCGCCAGCGAGCGGCGGCGCTCCTCGGCCGGTTGATCCGCCACGGCGAGGAGGCGGTCCGCGTCCTCCACCCACTGACGCCACTGGAGCTTGCGCGACAGGGCTCCAGGCTGCTCGGGCGCGTCGAACCACGTGGGCGGCAGCGCGGCGCGGGTGTCTTCGGAGAGCAGGTCGCGGAAGGCGTGGAGCTGCGCGGCGACGGACTCCTCGTGCAGCGTCAGGGACACCGGCGGGAAGCCCTCGTGCAGCCGGGTGAGCTGTGAGATGGCCTGGCGCTTGCGGGCCAGGGAGGCCGCGTCGATGGCGTCCGCGCAGGCCCGCCACGTGCGTGCATAGCCGGCCGCGGACAGCCGCTGTCCCACGAGCCCACCGCCCAGGGCCAGCTCCCGGCTGAGCGCGAGCGTGTCCAAGCACGTGTCCACCGCTGGATCCGCCTCACCCCGCGAGACGAGCCGCCGCGTCTCCAGCGCAGCGTCCTCCATCACGCGGCGAAGCGCGTGGATCAGCGCGTCCCGCCGCGACACCTCCGGACCGGACAGGGGACGCAGGTCCTCCGGAAGGCCACCGGACTCCGCGTGGGTGGCGGCGAGCACCTTCCGCATCAGAGGCAGGCCCTGCTCCAGGGCTTCACGGCGGGAGGCGGGAAGGTCCGTCACCGGAGCGCGTCCCTCCGTCACGGCCTCCAGGGTCGCGGCCTCCGCCTGGGTGGGAGCCGGCGTTGCGCGGGCCTGCTGGAGCAGCGCGGGCAGGAGCGGAACCATCGCGTCCCCGAAGGTGCCGGGCCGAGTGGCGGTGATGTGCGCCGGACGCGGGTGCTCCGCGTGCGTCAGCGTGTTCACCTCACGCAGGAGCCGCTCCTCCAGCGCGTCGGTGCGCAGGTGCTGGTGCGCCAGCGCCCCGAGGCTCACGAGGACGGACAGGGACACGCCTCCCACGAGGGCGGGGAGGGGGCGCTTCAGTGCCATCGGGACGGGACTCCAGGAGGGGGACCTGGAATGTCGCACGAAACGCCGGAACCCCAACAGCCTCCCACGGAGTGCGCCGTTGGCTGGCGAGCAGGAGGCCCACCTTCAGGTCATGGCGCCTGTCAGGTCCTCTACCGGGCAGGCACGCCCAGGCGGCGCAGCAGGATGTCCGCCAGGTCGCGGGCCTGCGAGCGGATTTCCGGCACGGCTGTGGTTTCCCACAAGTCCCCGCGCCGGGTCGGGCCCAGTGTGAAGAGGTGGGCGGAGGGCTGTCCGCGTGCGTCCAGCACCTCGCCGTCGGGCGCCGTCGCCAACCCCATGCCCAGCGAGTCCGCGCGGGCCTGTCCCGCCTCCAGCAGGCCGCGCAGGACGGGCTGGCTGCGCGAGGCCGGGTTCGACTCAGGCCCGGTGCAGTTGATGACGTGCTGCACGCGCAGCACCTGGGGCTCGCGCTCACCCCGGGGGCGCAGGTGGACGGCCACCGCGTCCGGCTCCAGCTCGAAGCGGAGCACGCGGGCCGCGTGGAACACCAGCCGTCCGTCGCGCCGCCACGCGTCCATCACGTCGTGGATCTCCGGCGCCATGCGGTGGCGGTGCACCTCCCAGTACGCCCGCAGGTGGCGCAGGAACCGCCGCCGCTCCGGCTCCGACAGCCGCTGCCACAACGGCGTCGTCACCGGCCGCAGCGCGTCCACCGCCGCGCGCCAGTCCGCGCCCGCCGCCGCCTGCGCGTCGACCTCCTGGCGCATCGTGCGCAGCACGTCGCGGATGCGCAGCGTGCTGAACGGCACCACGCTCTCCGCGGAAGGGGACGCGGCCTGCGTGGCGGTCTCCGCGTCGCGGCAGCGGTCCATCTCCCGGCGCACCGAGCGCAACAGCTCGCGGATGCGCAGGGGCTCCGCCGCCGCGGGCGTCTTCGCGCCGTGCGCGCGGTGCGGGTGTGGCAGCAGTCCGTGGCGCGACAGCGCGTGCACCGGGCCCTGATGACCGCGCTCGCCCAGCGACAGCACCGTGTCCACCATGGTGAGCGCCGTGCCGATGAGCAGCACCGACTCACCGGCGCCGATGCCCTCCAGCGCCCCGGGCACCCACGGCGAGCGGTGGTAGCGCGCGCTCGCGTACAGCCCGCCGTCCGGCACGCGCAGGTCCGCGGGCATCGCGTTGCCCAGCGCCAGCACGGCGCACCTCGCCTCCAGGCTCTGGCCGCACGCGAGCGACACCTTCACGCCGTCCGCGGTGTCCACCACCGCGGTCACCTCGTCGCGCGGCGTCTCCAACTGCACGCCCGGCGCGGCCTTCGCGGCGGTTTCCTTCAGCACGAACTCCAGGTACTGGCCGTAGCGGCGGCGCTCGGCGAACGCGGACGGCGGTGTGTCCGGCGCCTCCAGGCGCAGCCAGCGCAGGAAGTGCTCCGGGTCGTCGACCCAGGCGCTCATGCGGCCGGCCGGCACATTGAGCAGGTGACGCGCGCTGGTGGTGGAGTACGCGACGCCCCGCCCCAGGCGCTCCCCCCGCTCCACGAGGGCCACACGCAGGGGCGAACGGGCGCCCCGCAAGAGACAGGCCGCCAGCAGCGTTCCGCTGGCGCCCGCGCCGATGATGATCACGTCCTGCCGGGAGTTCACCGCGCGATTCTAGGGCCGCCCCCCCCGGATGCCATCCCTCCCGAGCGTCATCATCCGCTCGGACTGTCCGTCGGCCCACGGCCCCTGACCCTCCGGGACCCACCGTGGGACAGCGGGGCCCGGCGGACCTCAAACCGCCTGGCGCGCC
>NZ_RAWN01000086.1:0-36367 GCF_003668895.1 Corallococcus sp. AB045 | reverse complement strand
CACCCACCCCGCCCAGGACTTCAGGGCGCGTGGTGCGCGCGGCATGGGGCTTGATCTTCTCGACGAACGCGTCGCCGGCCTCGATGTCTACTCCGGACTGCTTGTAGGTCGTTCCCACGGGCCGGCCTTGTACCCCTCCCGGGGGTCCCTGTCTCGGGCCTCGGATGGGACGTGTCGGGTTTGCGGCGGCGCACTGCCCTCGGGCGCCCGCACGATATCGGTCTGGGATATTTGACCGGTGGGGTGGGGGCTGATTGACTCGCGGGCCAGATGGGCGCCGAGGAAACCCTCTTTCAACGTTTTGGCAAGGAGTTCCCCAAGGGCACCGAGCTCTTCCGCGAGGGAGAGATCGGCAAGGAGATGTTCGTCATCCAGTCCGGGAAGATCGCCATCTCCAAGCGCGTGCGCGACGTGGAGAAGGTGCTCGCGGTCCTGGGGCCGGGCGAATTCTTCGGGGAGATGGCCATCATCTCCAACAAGCCCCGGAACGCCTCCGCCGTGGTGCATGACGACGCGAAGCTGCTCGTCATCGACCCCAAGACCTTCGAGGCGATGATCCGCGGCAACGCGGAGATCGCCGTGCGGATGATCAAGAAGCTGGCCGAGCGCCTCTCCGAGGCGGACGCCCAGATCGAAAACCTGCTCCACGGCGACCCCGCCAGCCGCGTCGTGCATCAAATCCTCCAGGCCTGCCAGACGCGCGGCCGGCCGCTGGAGGAGGGCGTGGAGGTGGACTTCGCCATCCGGGAGATGCCCCGGCAGATTGGCGTGGGCGAGCCCGCCGTGCGCAGCATGCTGGAGCGCCTGGAGCGCGCGGGCCTCATCGAGCGCAGCGGTGACAGGGTGACCGTGTACGACACGGCCCGGCTGCATGACTTCCTCAACTACCTCGAGATGAAGTGGAAGTTCGGAGACCTCTAGCGTGAAGCTGCAAGTCCTCGGGTGCCACGGCGGCGAGCTTCCCACGTGCAGGAGCACCTGCTTCCTCGTGGACGACGTGCTCGCGCTCGACGCGGGCGCACTCACCGGCACGCTCTCGTTGGATCAGCTCTGCAAGGTGGACGACGTGCTCGTCGGCCACAGCCACTTCGACCATGTGAAGGACCTGCCGCTGCTCGCCGACCTGGTCATCGGCCGCAGGGACAAGCCCGTCACCATCCATGCCTCCCGCGAGTGCGCGAAAGCGCTGCGCGAGAACATGTTCAACAACTCGCTGTGGCCGGACTTCACGCGCATCCCCACGCGCCACAAGCCCGTCCTGGCCATCAAGACCTTCCGCGCCGGCAGCACCTTCCAGGTGGGCCCCTACACCGTGAAGAGCGTGCCGGTGAGCCACCCCGTGGAGTCGTGCGCCTTCATCATCAGCGACGGCAAGACGTCGCTGGCCATGAGCGGCGACACCGGCCCCACGGACAAGCTGTGGAAGGCGCTCAACGCCACGAAGAACCTGAAGGCGCTGCTGCTGGAAGCCAGCTTCCCCAACAGCCTCCAGGCCCTGGCGGACATCTCCGGCCACCTGACGCCCGCCACCGTGGGCTCGGAGCTGCGCAAGTTCGACCGCAACGGCGCCCAGGTGATGCTCTACCACCTGAAGCCCGCCTTCGTGACCCAGCTCAAGAAGGAGCTGGCCCCGCTGCCCGTGAACGTCCTGGAACTGGGCGAGACGTTCCAGTTCTAGGGACGTGCCGCGGCGCGGCGTACGCGGGTATTGACGGCCCGCGACGGGCGGATTAACCCCCGGGCCTCATGGCCTGGTTCTCCAAGAAGCCCCGCATCGCCGTCGACGCAGAGAAAGCCGCCGAGCCCCAGCCCTCCCGCATGCAGGGGCTCTGGGCCAAGTGCGAGCAGTGCGACGAGATCATCTACCGCCAGGAGCTCGAGAAGAACTGGATGGTGTGCATGCACTGCGAGCACCACCACGCCTGGACGGCTCGCGCGCGGCTGGCGGCCACGCTGGATCCGGACTCCTTCGAGGAGTTCGACAAGGCGCTGGAGCCCCAGGACCCGCTCGGCTTCACCGACTCCAAGAAGTACAAGGACCGGCTCAAGTCCACGCGCAAGAACCTGGAGGAGAACGACGCGTTCATCTCCGGCGTGGGCCGCATCGAAGGCCACCCCGTCTCCATCGGCTCCTTCGTCTTCGAGTTCATGGGCGGCTCCATGGGCTCCGTGGTGGGTGAGAAGGTCACGCGCGTGTTCGAGCGCGCCTTCGAGCTCAAGTGCCCCGCGGTGGTGTTCTCCGCCTCCGGCGGCGCGCGCATGCAGGAGGGCATCTTCTCCCTGATGCAGATGGCGAAGACGTCCGCGGCCATTGCCCGCTTCCGCACCAGCGGCAAGCCGTACGTCTCCGTGATGCTCAACCCCACCACGGGCGGCGTGGCCGCGTCCTTCTCCTGGCTGGGCGACATCATCCTCGCGGAGCCCAAGGCCCTCATCGGCTTCGCCGGCCCGCGCGTCATCGAGCAGACCATCCGCCAGAAGCTGCCGGAGGGCTTCCAGCGCTCGGAGTTCCTGCTGGATCACGGGATGATCGACGCCATCGTCCACCGCAAGGACCTGCGCGCGAAGCTGGGCCAGATCCTCGGCATGCTGGGGTAGGGCGGCGGGCCTTCCACCCATGGACGCGCCCCGCACCCCCGAAGAGGCCCTGCGCTTCTTCCAGGCGCTCAACCCCTCCGGCATCAAGCTGGGGCTGGAGCGGGTGAGGGACGCGCTCGCCGCGCTGGATCACCCGGAGCGGGATTACCCGGCGCTGCACGTCGCCGGCACCAACGGCAAGGGCAGCACCTGCGCCTTCGTGGCGCGCGCGCTGGAGGCCGCCGGCCACCGTGTGGGGCTCTACACGTCCCCGCACCTGGTGCGCGTCAACGAGCGGATCCGCGTCTCCGGTGAGGACATCCCGGACGACGTCTTCGGGCAGCGCATCCTGGAGGTCCTGGAGCGCTACCCCTCCGCGCTGTCGGACCCGATGACGTACTTCGAGTTCGGCACCGTGGTCGCGCTCTGGCACTTCTCCCGCGAGCGCGTGGACGTGGCCGTGCTGGAGACGGGCCTGGGCGGCCGGCTGGACGCCACCACCGCCGCGAACCCCGTCGTCACGTGCGTCACCCCCGTGTCCTTCGACCACATGGAGTACCTGGGGCACTCGCTCCGGGAGATCGCCGGGGAGAAGGCCGGCATCTTCAAGTTCGGCGTGCCGGTGGTCCTGTCCCGGCAGGAGCCGGAGGCCCTGGACGCGCTCCTGCGCCGCGCGGAGCAGCTCGCCGTGCCCGTCCAGGTGGAGCGCCGCGACTTCGGCATCGACCTCGGGTCCGATGGGACGCTTTTCTACCGGGGACCCGCCTGGTCGCTCGACGGCCTCACGATTTCGCTGCGCGGTCCGTATCAGCACCAGAACGCGGCGGTGGCCCTGGCCTGTCTGGAGGCCCTCCATGCCCGGGGCGTAGCGGTGACGCCGGAGGCCGCGCGCGAGGGGCTGGCCACGGCGCGCTGGCCGGGGCGGCTGGAGGAGGTGTCCCAGGAGCCGACGGTGGTGGTGGACGGCGCCCACAACCCGGCGGGCGTGGCGGTGCTACTGGAGGCCCTGGACTCGCTCTATGCCGGGCGGCCGTTGCACCTCGTCTTCGGGGTGGTGGCGGACAAGGACCGGGGGCCGATGATGCGAGCCCTGTTTCCGCTGGCGGCCTCTGTTCACCTCACGCCGCTGGACACGCCGCGCTCGCTTGCCCCGGAGCGATACATCGCTGAAGCACGGACTTTGTGTTCACGGGTCGTCGCGCACTCCTCCCTGGAGGAGGCCCTTGCCGGAGCGAGAACCGATGCAGTGGGTCGTCCGGACGGCGTGGTACTCGCTACAGGCTCACTGTTCCTGGTAGGCGCCGTGAAGCGATGGGTCGACCGAAGCCTTGGCGCGATGCGGTAGCAGCAGTAACTTTGCGACATGCGCCTGCCGGACTGGAGATCAGCGCTCCCGGGACCTCCGATGCCCACCGTCGACGAGGTCGACTTCCGGGCGCTGTACTCCAAGACCAACTACGTGGTGGAGACGGCGGACGGCTGGTCGCTCGTCATCACGCGCTACCGGCCGGTGAAACAGGCGTTCGCGCAGCCGCTGTTCGGTGAGCCGCTGCTGCTGGTGCACGGCTTCTCCCAGAACCGGCACACGTGGACGAGCGGCCAGTTCGTCAAGAACCTGCTCTTCTTCGGCGTGGACATCCACATCCTGGAGCTGCGCGGGCACGGCAAGAGCTCCATCGCCTTCCAGAAGGAGCGCGCGGAGCGCTTCAAGCGCCCGCTGCCGCAGGACCTGGACTACGGCTGGGACCTGGACAGCTACTTCCTCTACGACCTGCCGGCGGCCGTCTCCGGCGTCAAACGCATCACCCGCCGTGAGCGCGTCTTCTACTGCGGCCACTCCATGGGCGGCATGCTGGGCTACGGCTACGCCGGCATCCACGACGACTTCGAGGGCCTCATCACCATCGGGTCGCCCGCGGACCTGGGGCGCGGCTTCATGCTCCTGCGCGCGCTGGCGCACGGCTCACCGCTCGTCGCGAGCGCCGTGGACCTGACGCTGGGCGGACTGAACCTGAACCGCCGCGCGTCCTCGCTGGGCCGGTCGCTGCTGGCGAAGGGGGCGGGCGCCTTCAGCCCCGCGCTCCAGAAGCGCCTGGAGCCGGACGTGCCCAAGCCGCTCGTGTTCAACGCGGTGCCGGTGGACGTGGTGCTCAAGTGGGTGGAGCGCCAGCTGTCGCAAGCGGACGAGTCCGCGCTGTATCAGCGTTTCACGCGCAAGCTGAACCGGCTCATCAATACCGAACGCGTCAGCCGGGACGACATCCGGTGGCTCCTGCGCGAGGGCGGCGAGCGGGAGCCCCGCAAGGTGATTGAACAGTTCGCCCGGTGGATCCGCCGCGGCGAGATGGTCTGCTACCGCACGGACTACGACTTCAAGCGCGGCTTCGGGAAGATTGAAATCCCCATGGCCATCATCTTCGGGGACCTGGATCCGCTGGCTTCTGTTGAGTCCACGCGCAGCGTCTACCGCGCCGCGAAGAGCGAGTACCTGCTGTGGCGGCCGGTGAAGGGCAACAGCCACGTCGAGCTCACCATGGGGCACGACATCCGGCAGATCTGCTACGACATCAAGAACCTCATCGAATACACCCGCACGCACCGCACGCGCTCGCCGGCCCTGCCGCGCTTGCGTTGAAGCGCGGACGTTCCGGCCAGACTGAAAAGTTGGTGCCACCTGGGTGCGTGATAATTTCGTGCGCGTCTGTCTTCTGACGCATGTCACGGGAGTGGTCGATGAGGGGCTTGGCGGTGTCGCTGCTCGGGTTGTGGCTGGTGCCCCTGGTGGCGCTGGCTCAGCAGCCGGTGGACTACAACACCATCACGTCCGTCACCGTCAGCGGCGGAACGGTGGAGATCTCCGGCAGCAAGAAGGCGGACTTCAACAGCTTCACCATGACGGACCCTCCCCGGCTCGTCATCGACGTGTCCGGCGCCGTCTTCAAGGACGTGCCGGAGGAGCTGCCGGTGGGCAACGGCACCGTGACGGGCATCCGCACGCAGGCCTATGGCACGGAGTCCTCGTCCATCGCGCGCATCCTCATCGGCTATGAGCGCGAGGTGGAGACGGACATCCAGACCTCCGGCAACAAGCTGGTGGTGAAGGTCCTGGGAAGCGGGGGCGGCGCGGTCGTCGCGCAGGTCACGCCCACGGAAGGGCAGGGCACCCCCGCGCAAGGGGCCACCGCGGCCAACACCCAGGCCGGCTCGAACGCGCAGGACGCGGCCCGCGCCGCCGCGTCGGACCGGGAGGCGCAGGAGAAGGCCGTGAAGGCCGCCGCTGACGCCGCCCGGGCGGAGCGCGAGGCCCAGGAGAAGGCCGCCGCCGAGGCCACCGCCCGCGCCAAGGCGGATGCGGACGCGGAGCGCAAGCGCCAGGAGGAGGCCCAGGCCTCCGCGAAGCGCCAGGACGAGGAGCGCCGCGCGTCGGAGCAGGCCGCCGCCGCGGAGCGCAAGCGTCAGGAAGAGGAGGCCCAGGCCGCCGCGAAGCGCGCCGAGGATGAGCGCCGCGCCACCGCGCAGGCCTCCGCCGACCAGAAGCGCCAGCGGGAGGAGGACGCGAAGGCCGCCGCCAAGGCCGCCGCGGACGAGAAGCGCGCCGCCGCGCAGGCCGCCGCCGAGGAGCGCCAGGCCGCCGCGAAGACGGCCGTGGAGCAGAAGCGCGCCGCCGCGCAGACGGCTGCCGAGGCGAAGCGCCTGAAGGAAGAGGAGCGCCAGGCCGCCGCGCAGGCCCGCCGCGAGGAGCAGCAGTCGGCCCGCGAGGCCGCCGCCGACCAGAAGCGCCAGCGTGCGGCGGAGGCCCGTGAGCGCCGCGAGCAGGCCCTGGCGGCCCGTGAGTCGCGCGCCCGCCCCAGCCAGGGCAGCGCCGCGGCCGAGTCGCGCGAGAGCGGCGGGGGCACGGTGTCGTCGCGCCGCAAGACGATGACGCAGATTGGCTTCCAGCAGCAGTCGGACAGCTCGCGCGTCTTCGTGCGCACCAACGAGCCGGTGCGCTACACGGTGAGCACCTCCGGCAAACAGGTGGTGCTGGAGCTGGAGAACACGCGCGTGGTGGAGTCCAACAACACGCTGCCCCTGGACACGCACTTCTTCCCGTCGGCCGTGTCGCGGGTGGAGGCGTTCTCCGGCGCGGGCCAGACGGTGCGCGTCGTCATCCAGCTGAAGCAGGGGGTTCGTTATGAGACACGCCAGGAAGGCGGCCTCATCACCCTCGACTTCCCGCGCCCGGGCCGGTAGGACGGGGCGGGCGCCGTTGCCGGCACGGCGCCCACCGCCCACGCCTCCCGCATGACCTTCCTTGCCCCGGTCGTCCTGACGCTCTGGGTGTCGGCCCAGATTCCGCTGGCCACGCAGGTGGAACTCCCCACCGGCGAGGTCGTGGAGTTGGCGGCCGACTACGTCGTCTTCGAGAACGACATCCTCACCGCCCGAGGCCACTGCGAGCTGCGCAGCGGCCCCAACGTGCTGCGCGCGGATGAAGTGACGTACAGCGAGGCCACGCAGGTGGCCACCGCCACTGGCAACGTGATGTTCGTCAGCGGCCTGATGGCCGCCATCGCGGACGACGTGCGCGTGGACCTGCGCACCAACGAGGCCAACGTGAAGGGCGGCCTCTTCATGCAGAAGAAGGGCGTCACCCCCGAAGCGCTCCAGGCCGCCAAGACGCCGGACGAGCTGCGCAAGATGGGGGAGACGCCCGTCCTCATGAGCGGCACGCGCATCCGCCGCACCGGGGAGACGGCCTTCTCCGTGGATGGTCTGGCCTTCACCCCGTGCCAGTGCGGCCCGGGCGAGCCCAGCTGGCGCGTGGAGGCGAAGGAGGCCAACGTGAAGATGGGCGAGCGCGCCATCCTCACCTGGCCCGTGGTGTACGTGCGCTCGGTGCCGGTGTTCGCGCTGCCGTGGCTGTACCTGCCCCTGGCCGAGCGCCGCTCCGGCCTGCTCATCCCCCGTCCGGCCAACTCCGGCCTCAACGGCTTCTCGCTGGAACAGCCCGTCTTCCTCACGCTGGGGGAGAGCTACGACCTGACCTTTACCCCGGGCATCTACACGGGGAGCAGTGACCTCGACACGCTCCGGGTGGACGCGGCGGGCAACCCCATCTTCGAGCCCCGTCTGAACGGCGTGAAGGGACCGCGGCTGCTCACCGAATTCCGCTACGTCCCCAGCGACCGCACCCGGGGCCGCGCCACCCTGGGGTTCCTCTACGACCTGCGGCCCCGGCTCAATCCGACCACCTTCTTGTTCATGCGCGAAGGGGGCACCGATTCCGGCGCCATCCTGGACGACAAGCGGGGCCTGCGCGGCGAGGCGTCCTGGCAGCACACGCAGGACATGGGCGACGGCTGGCACGACCGCGTGGACGCGTACTTCGTGTCGGACGGCTTCTACACGCGCGACCTCACCGCCGACCTGCTGGTGCAGAACACCAACTACCTGCGCAGCACCGCCGTGGTGTACCAGCGCCGCGACGACCGCTACCTGGGGCTGGACGTGTCGCTGCGCCAGGACCTGCGCTACCCGTTCCGCTTCTTCCAGACGAACACCATCCCCGCCGAGGCCACGACGGACAACGTCGCCAGGACCCCCCACGGTCCCACGACGTTCCAGCGCCTGCCGGGCATCACCCTGGCCCTGCCGCAGCGGCCCCTCTTCGGCGGGCGCGTGATGGGTGGAATGCAGGTGGAGTACACCCGGCTGGCGCCCCTGCGCAGCGGCGGTTTCGCGGATGACGGCTCCGACGGGCTCTACTCGCTCAATGGCTTCTGGCGCCCCGAGGGCACGCCTCCCGACGCCGCGGCCGTGGTCGATGAGCTGGAGGGCAACGGCCGCCTGGACCCCACCGAGCGCGAGGGCCGTGACCGCGTGGCGTTGGCCTCGCGCCTGTCCACGTCCTACGGGCTGGGCAACTGGGGCCGGCTGACGCCTTCCGTGGGGCTGCGCCAGGACGTGTCCGTGGGCGAGGTCTCCGGCCGCACCGCCGCGCGAGGCTATGCGCTGGCGGACCTGGCGCTGGACTCGCAGCTGGCGCGCACCTTCGTGGACCGGGACACGCTCTACCGGCACACGCTGTCCCCGTCGGTGAACCTGCGCTACGTGCCCGGCGGCTGGGGCCACGGGCTCACCGCCCTCAACGGCATTGGCACCGGCACCGTGCCGCTCATCTATGACGAGTGGGACTCTGCGGTGCCGCTCCAGTCCGACGGCAGCGTGCGCGGCTTCCTCCACGCAGTGGTCGCCGTGGACCAGACGCTGCGCGTGCGCAAGGGGCCCACGACCCGCGAACCGCTGCGCCTGCGCATCGGCCAGGGCTTCGACCTGTCGCGCATCGCGCCCGTCGCGGGCCGGGACATGGTGCAGGGCAGCGTGCTGCGCGACACCTTCGCGCGCCTGTCCGCCAGCGCCGGCGTCCTCACCGCGGGCGGGCTCGTGCGCATGGATCCAACGACGCTCGACATCACCCAGCTGTCCGCCGACTTCACCATCGACAACGGCAAGGGCAACGCGCTGTACGCGCGCTACGACGACCTGCTGGCCGTGAAACAATTGTCAATTGATCGTGGGTTGGATCCTTTGGCACAAGGACCCGATTTCGCGCGCCGGGGGGTGGACATGCTGGTGGGAGACGCACCTCGTCCCCTCCCGTCCCACAACGACCAACTCGACCCCTCTCCGACCGAACGGGCACAGGCTCTCACTGTCGGTACGCGAATCAAGCTCGGATTTGGGCTCGGGTTGCGATACGAAGCACTGGTGCAGCCGCTTTATAAGGATCTGATTACCCAGGAAAGTCAGCCCCTTGCACAGCAGACCTTTGGCGTGTCGTATGGACCCGCCTGTGACTGCTGGCGTATCGAAGGGGTTGTGATCCTGCGGCGCAATCAGACGCCGGAATTCGCCGGCGTGAATTTGAGTGTGGCCGGATTCGGATCCTTCGGGTCGGGAGGATAGGAATCACCCGCCGTACGCGAGCGTTGCACACACCTCGGAAACATCCCCCCTAGAGGAGAAGTACTTCGTGTCGGATCTCGGAAAAAGAATTGGCCAGCGCATTCGCGAGCTTCGCACGCAGCGCCCGGAGCGATGGACGCAGGAAGAGCTCGCGGAGCGAGCGCAGATCAGCGTGTCCTTCCTGTCGATGATCGAACGCGGCGAGCGCGTGCCCCACGTGGAAACCCTGGCGGCCCTTTCCAACGCCCTCAGCGTCAGCCTCGGTGAGCTCTTCACGGGCACCGAGCAGACGCCCGCCCAGACGGAGGACCTGCTGCGTCCCCTGTCTGACTTCGCCCGCGCTCGCGGCCTCAACGCGCGCGACGTGGACCGCCTGCTCGGCGTGGCCCGCGTGATGTTCAACGGCTCGGCGGCCTGAATCCCCTCCCGGGGAGGGCTCTTCCCCGTGCGTATCCCTTCCGCCCGCCTCCCCCCCGGCGCGGCGGAGGGCCCCACGTAAGGATTGACCCCGGAGCCCCGCGTCCGTAGCGTGGCTGGCTGATTCTTGAATCAACCAGCCGTGGGAGGACGCGTGGGCCAGCAGAAGACGGCGCCGGAGAGCGGGACGCGGGAGAGCGAGCGCCGCCGCACCATCCTGCGGGCCGCCATCGACGTGTTCGCCCGCAAGGGCTACCACGGCTGCCGTATCGCGGACGTCGCCAAGGAGGCGGGCGTCGCGTACGGGCTCGTCTACCACTACTTCAAGAACAAGGATGAGCTGCTGGAGACCGTCTTCGAGACGGGCTGGAGCGGCTTCATCGCGCGTGCGCGCGCCGTCGCGGAGAGCGAGGGGCCGCTGGTGGAGAAGGTCCGCCGCATCGCGGACGTGGCCTTCGAGGCCTACCGCGTGGACCCCCGCGCGGTGAAGGTGCTCATTCTCGAGATTGCCCGTTCACCGGCCGGAGCCCGCATCAACCGGCAGACGGCCTTCGTGGACGTCATCCGCCTGAGCGCGCAGATGTTCACCCGCGCGAAGGAGTCGGGGGAGCTGCGCCCGGACGTGGATCCGCTGCTCGCGTCCGCGCTGCTCTTCGGCTCCATCGAAATGGGGCTCACCGCCTTCGTCGTGGGGCTGGCGGACGCGCGCGACACGGTGATGCTCGAGCGCGCGAAGGCGCAGATCGCCGACTCGTTCCTCCACGGCGTGCTGCTCAGCGGCGCGTCCCCCAAGGCGGACGTCGCGAAGCAGGAGCCCGCGAAGCACGAGCTTCCGAAGGGCGAGGAGCCTCAGGAGGACGCGGCCCCGCTGAAGCGGGAGAAGGCCGCGCCCAGGGCCCGGGCGCCCAAGCGCGGCTGAAGAAGGCCGCGCGGCGCGCTACGGGTTGCCCATGCCGGGCGCGTTGGTGGCCACGCCCGGCGCTTCCGGCGCGCCGGTGAAGTCCAGCTTGAGCAGCGTCTGGCCATCCACCCAGCGGTCATCCGCCTTCACGCCCCAGTGGAGGTGCGGTCCGGTGACGCGGCCGGTGCTGCCCACCAGGCCCAGCGGATCTCCCTGCTTCACCTGCGCGCCGTCCTTCACGTCGATGCGGGACAGGTGGAAGTACGCGGTGTAGAGCCCCGCGCCGTGGTGCACGAGCACGGTGTTGCCGGACGCGTAGTTTTCGCGCGTCATCACCACCGTGCCGTCGTTGGCCGCGACCACCGGCGAGCCCGTGGCGCCGTCCAGGTCCACGCCGAAGTGCTGCGTCTGCAGCTTGCCGTTGAACGAGCGGCGGTCGCCGAAGGGCGCCGTCACCGTGGCCTCGCGCGGCCATGCGAAGTTCTGGCCGAACAGCGGCGTCTGGAAGGACTGCGCGAACGCCGCGGCGAACGCCTTGCGGTCCGCCTCCATGCGCGCCTTCACCGCCTTGGGCGGCTTCACGTACTTGTTGGCCACGCGCAGCTCGCGCTCGCGGAAGCCCGGCGCGCTCACGTTGAGCACACCGGACAGCAGCACCGGCAGGCCGCGCCCGGGGGCCGTGACGTCCACCGCCACGGTGCCTTCCGTCTGCTCCACCGGCAGGCTGGTGAGGGCCGCGTAGCCGTTGTTCCACGCGAAGAAGCGCAGGGGCCGGCCCGCGATCGTGCCCGTGGGCAGCGAGGACGCGCCGCTCACCGTCACCAGCACCGGGTCGCCCGGCTTGGGGTTGGCGGGCTGGAGCGACAGGTGCGGCCCGCCCACGGGCGCCACCTTCAGCGGAGCCAGCTCTCCCTGGTGCACGGCGCCCTGGGTGGGCGCGCCCGGGGCGCGGAGGCCCGACGTGGAGGGCGTGGCCGTGGAGCCCGGCACGCTGCCCGTCACCACCGCGGAGGAGGCGGTGGGCGTGGCGGCGGCGAGCGCCGGAGACCCGGAGGCGAGCAGGGAGAGGACGAGGAGGCGGACGGCGGGAGGGTTCCGGGCGGGCATGGGCCGTTCTTTACACCACGCGCGCGCGGAACCTTCCCGCGGCGGTGTCGGGCGTGTTGGCTGGCTGCTTCTCTGGCCGAAAGGGCCCGGCTGGATGCCTCCTCTTGGACGTCTGGCCGCCCGTCCCGGAGGCGAGCTCCGGAGGTGTGCCATTGCCGGTACTTGGGTGCCCTCGGAGGCGAAAGGGTGTTCCTGGCCGGACGTGCGGCAGGCAGCCGTGCCAGAACTCCCCATGTCAAGGCGTTACGGACGGCGAGGGGCTCCCTAGCTTTCCCACATCAACGCAGCACATCAATTTCGAAAGGGAGGGCGCGCATGCCTCGCTCCTACAGCTTCGACCACTTCCAGGTACCCAAGACCCTGCCGCCGCAGAAGCGCAGCCTGCGTCAGCGCGACAAGGCGCACCTCGCCCAGTCGTCGCGGGTGCCGGTGGACGAACACGAGGGCATCCACTACGGCAAGAGCCACGCGCAGACGGAGGAGATCCTCACCGCGCGCAAGATGGAGCTTCAGCTGGAGGAGCTGGCCCGTCCGGAGGCGGACGCCAAGTTCTCCCACGGACCGGTGTCGCGTGTGAGCGGGGCCACGAAGAAGCAGCGCAAGGCGGCCGCGTCGCCCGTCATCGGGACGACGGCGCCCATCGGCGCGCTGCCGCCCACCCAGGAGCGGCCGGTGCAGCAGGGCCGTCTGCCGGACCTCATCGACGAGGCGCGCCGGCAGCTCAAGGCCATCCGGACCGGCGTGGGTGACGTGGCTTCGGCGATGCAGCGGCTGGCGTCGCTGCCCCTGGCGGCGGTGCGCCTGGCGGCCCGCCGCATCATTCCCGCCTGAGCAAGAAGGGGAGGGTGAACGACGCGTGGAGCTGACCCTGGTCTCCTACAACATCCACTCCGGCATCGGCGTGGACGGAGCCTTCGACCTGGAGCGCGTGGGCTCGGTGCTCCGCGAAGTGAACGCGGACATCATCGCCCTGCAGGAGGTGGGGGACTTCCGGGGCAAGACGCCCCGGGAGGACCAGCCCGAGCACCTGGCCGAGATGCTCGGGATGCACATGGCCTTCGGACCCAACGTGGTCCGCAACGGCCGCCGGTATGGCAACGCCATCCTCAGCCGGCTGCCGGTGCTCAAGTCGAAGAACTATGACTTGAGCGTGCCGCGCCGGGAGCCCCGGGGCGCGTTGCGGTGCGACCTGGACCTGGGAGGAGGGCAGCAGCTGCACGTCTTCTGCCTCCACCTGGGCCTGTCCGTGAGCGAGCGGCGGCGGCAGGAAGCGCTCCTCCTGTCCGCCGACCTGCTCCGCGACGCGGCCCGCAAGGACCCCATGGTGGTGTGCGGGGACTTCAACTCCTGGGGGAACGGGCCGGTGTCGTCGCTCGTGCGCGAGGCCATCCACGACGCCGCGTTCGAGCTGGGGGCCGCCGCGCGCACGTACCCCACGCGGCTGCCCCTGTTCCGGTTGGACCGCATCTACGTGGACTCGGGGGTGCGGCCCGTGTCGGTGACGCCGCACCGCTCGCCGCTGAGCCGGGTAGCGTCGGACCATCTGCCGCTGGTGATGCGCTTCGAGGCGCCCATCGCCGTGCAGCCGCCTGTCGCACCGCCGGTGCAGCTGATCGGCTAGGGGTGTGGGCTTGCGGTAGGCTCGTTCGTGGGTCCGGTGGTTTCTCGCGTTGAGTGGCCGACGCTTGCGAACGCCGGACAAATTCCTCGCGCCGTGGTTGTCGCGGGGAGGTGGGGTGCCTAGGTTGGCGCCCACGCGCACAGGGACGTGAGCGTCGGCCGGAGAGCGCATGCACGTGGGTAGTGAACAGACGGACCGCGGCGTCGCCGCGCTCGTCGGGCGCATGGCGGACGGCTTCAGTCGGTTGGTGACGCAGCACCTCCAGCTGGCGCGCGTGGAGCTGGCGGAGGACGCGAAGGCCATGGGCCTGGACGTGGCGAGCATCGCCGTGTTCGTGCCCTTCCTGCTCGTGGGGTACGCCTTCATCTGCGGGGCGCTGGCCCTGGTGGGCGCGGTGAACCTGGTGGGCGGCGGCCTGGGCATCCTGCGCGCGGTGAAGCGGATGAAGTCACGCCAGATGATGGATGACAGCGTGAGCGAGCTGTCGCGCAGCATGGCGGCGCTCACCTCGGCGCAGCCGCGGGTGGCCGCGGCGCCCGGGGTGAACACGCTGAAGGACACGACGGGAATGGCTTTCAAGGAGCCGCGGGATGGCCGCTAGCAATGGACACCTGCCGCGCACGAGCGCGGCGCTTCGCGAGGAAATCGAGCGCACCCGGGCCGACCTGGCCACGTCGGTGAGCGCGCTCAAGGTGGAGGTGGCGGAAGTCACCGACTGGCGCCAGTGGGTGCGCAAGCATCCCTACGCCTGCGTGGGGACCGCCTTCCTCGTTGGTTACCTGGTGGGCTCGCGGCGCTGAAGCTGCGCCAGCGGGTCCGGATGCAGAAGCTTCAAGACACAATCGGAAAACGAACGCACAGCAGAGGGCTTCCATGGAAATCAATCCGCAGCAGATGGCAGACCGGGCGCGGCAGCTTCAGGACCAGCTGCCGGACATGGACGAGGCGCGGCAGAACCTGGTGGACCTGAACCACCAGGTCGTCGGGTTCATCAAGGCCAACCCGGGCACGTGCCTCCTGGGCGCCATCGCGGTGGGCTTCATCGTGGGCCGCATCGCGTCCCGCTAACCGGTTGCCTGAAAGGGAGCACGGACATGACGAACTACTCGGGCACGACGGGCAACGGCACGGCGGGACACGGCGACGACGCGGGCTTCGGCCAGCGCGTGGATCAGCTGGGCTCTGACGCGCAGCAGTTCATCGACAACGCGCGCAGCGCGGTGGCGGACCTGGGCCAGACGCTGGACCTGAAGGGCCGCGTGGAGCGCAACCCCTATGGCACGTTGGCCATCGCCGTGGGCGTGGGCTACGTGCTGGGCGGCGGTCTGTTCACGCCGCTGACCGGCCGCATCCTCAAGCTGGGTGTGCGGCTGGCCGCGCTGCCCTTCGTGAAGGATGAGCTGCTGGGCATGGCGGAGTCCGCCTTCCAGGGCTATCAGACGGGCCGGGGCACGCCGCCCTCGGGCAGCGTCTAGGATTTCCGAAGCAACCCGCGTCTTTCCCCCGAAGTCATTTCCCTGGAGTCGGACATGCTGAGCCTGAAGGACTTGAAGAAGCTGGACCGGGACGACGTGCTGGACCTCATCGGCCTGGAGACGCGCCGCACGACGGCGGAGACGGCGCTGCCGGCGCTGGGCATCTTCGCGGCGGGCGTGCTGGTGGGCGTGGGCGTGGGCCTGCTGCTCGCGGACAAGCCGGGCCAGCAGCTGCGCGGTGACCTGCGCCAGCGCATCCAGGGCGGCCAGGACAAGCTCGCCACGGCCATCAACAACGCGCGCGGCACGGAAGGCCAGCAGGGCGCTGGCTCCACGGTGCCGCCGGGCCAGCGGACGACCTGATTCCAGGGCGCGTCTTTGATTCGCACACGGGCCTCTTCCCGCTCCAGGCGGGGAGGGGCCTTCGTGTTTCCAGCGGAGGGGGAGGGCGGATGGCCTAGGATGCGAGGCGATGAGCAAGAAGCCGCCCGGGACGAGACCGCCACCGAGACATGACACTCCCGTGGATGTGCCCGCCGTGGATGAATCCCCGGCGCTTCCCGCGCGAAACACAGACACGCCGTGGGCCTCCGGACCCGACGGTGCGCTGGGACAGCTGCGCGCGCTGGAGACGCTGGAGTCCGCCTACGACGCCTGGGCGGAGCTGAAGCGCGGGCACGCGGCCTCCGTCATCCAGTTCCGCGAGGAGCAGGCCCGGCTCACGCAACAGGGTTCATTCCTGCTGGGCGCGGTGCGTGCCGCGGGCATGGACTCTGGTTCGGCGACTCCGGGTCTCCAGCCACAGGGCGCCGCCAGCGACTTCCTGCGCGACGCGGAATCCAGGCTCGCCAGGGCGCGCGACGCTGTCTCCCAGCGCGAGGCGGAGAGCGAAGCCCGCTATCAGGCCGCGTTCACGGAGGTCCGCACCACGCTGCTGGACCGCGTCCAGCGCTACCTCCAGCGCAGCCAACCGCACCTCACGCTGCTCCTGCGCCGCGTGGGCGCGGAGCGCTCCATCCTCCATGTCGCGCGCGTGCAGCCGGATGAGGCCGTCCTGCTCTGCTACCTGCTCACGCAGCGGGTGCCGTCCCGCTACGGCTTCCTCTTCGATGACTCCACCGAGGACCTGTCGCTTCCGCCCGCGCCGCTCTACGCGGAGGAGTCCGTCGCCTCCGACGCCGTGCGCCCGGACGCGCCGGGCCTGCTGCGCGTCATCGACGCGAGCACGGACGTCGTGCCGCTCAAGGGGTTCATCCCCCTGCGCGTGCCCAGGCCGGGGGGAGGGGAGGACTTCTTCCGCCTCCTCCAGCGCGGCGCCGTGATGGAGGTGGAGATCGCGGACGGCCCGGACTTCCGCAGCATCCTCACCCGCGAAGAGTCGGAGCGCTTCGCGGGCCACCTGCTGCGCCTCAAGCTGGAGGAGCGCATCGGCCTGGACATCGAGGCGGGGTAGCCCGCCCCACGCTGCTCAGTTCGTCCGGACGATGCCCACTTCCGCGGTGCCCGCCAGGACGACGCTGCCCAGGAAGAGGTTGTCTGACTCCGGGCCGCCCATGCGCACGGCCTGGAAGATGACCAGGTAGGTCTGCTTGGGGTTCGGGAACGCCGTGGCGGGAATCGTCACGCGCGCCTCCCGGAACGTCGCGGGCGTCGCCGCCAGCTGGAGGAACTCCACCGGCGACGTGGGCACGTTCGAGTAGGTGGCCTGGCCCTTCTCCCCGTTCGCCCCCAGCGGCACCACCGTCACGAAGCCCAGTGTCCGGTCCTGGTTCGCCGGAGGCGCCGGCCGGTCGAATTCGAACGCCGTGTTGGCGTTGATGCGCACGAAGCCCTCCTCCGGGTGGAACTTCGGGATGGCCTCCTTCGTCGGCGCGTCCTCCACCCTCGCCTCGTATTTCGTCCCGCCCTGCTCCGCGAAGAACGAATAGGTGGCGCCGGACGCGTACTTCAGGTCGTCCGTGGAGTCGCTCGTCACGCCGTAGCTGCCGCCGCCCTGGCCGTTGAGCGGCACACCCGCCGCGCTCCCGGCGTTCAGCGTCACGGTGGCCCCGCTCAGGCCCTGCGGCTGCGAGTTCTCCCCCGACTTCGTCCCGAAGAACACGAACGCCGCCGTCTGCCCGGGGAAGCTCACCACATCCCCGCCGTCCGGCCCGCCGAAGGTCCCCGCGTCGTAGCCCGCCATCGCGGACGCGGACACGTCCACCTGCGGCGTCGCGAGCAGGGTTCCCACGATGACGTGGTCCGCCTTGAGCTGGTTGGTCGTCTTCTCCAGGTCACAGGCGAGCGGCGACAGCAGGGACACGGTGGCCAGGGCGGACAGCAACAGGCGTTTCATGGGCACTCTCTTGAACGGGGCACGGGTGACGGCGGCCAACCATACCGCGCGTGTTGCCCATGGGCGCGAGGCCCCATCGGAGTATCCTGCACGCCGCTCGTGCAACGCCTCCGCATCCACTCCTCTGGTCGCCGCTTCCTTCACCGGCTCGGCTTCTCGCTCGCCATGGCGGCCCTGTTCGGCTGCCTGCTGGGCCTGCTTGTCTCCCAGCGCGTCACCGGCCCCATACGGCCGGAGGACACGCCCGCGCCCCTGCTGTCGCCCTCCGGCTTCATCGACGGGCTCTCGAGCTGGCTCGACGGCGGCGAGCGCGTCTTCTACGACTGGCGCATCCGCCAGCTGGGCGAGGTGTCCGAGCGCTCAGACCGCGTGGTGCTCGTCTCCATCGACGACGACACGCTCGCCGAAGCCCAGCAGGGCCCTCGCGCGGACATCGCCGCGTACCCGTGGCCGCGCCAGGTCATGGGAGGCATGGTCCACCGGCTGGTGGAGGAGGGCGCCTCCGTGGTGATGCTGGACTTCGCCTACCCGGAGCTCAGCCCCCGCGCCTGCGTCACCCCCACGCGCTCGGGCCGGGGCGCCCTGTCCCAGGACGACGACGCGCTCCGCGCCCTCCTGGACCAGGACCCCGGCCACTCCGTGCTCGCCTTCCGTTGGGGCGCCGAGGGCACCCGCACGCTGCCGCCCACCGGCCGCCTGTGGCCCTACCGCGTCCGCCTGGGCAGCTACCCCAGCGTCACCGAGGCCCGCACCCGCGCCCAGTCCGTCCTCGCCCTCCAGCGCCCCGCGTTCCTCATCCCCGCCGGCAAGGCCCTGGAGGTCTGGGCCGGCGTCGCGGACGAGGGCGAGGGCCGCAGCCTGGGTGAGCAGATGGGCACCGCCGCCGCGTCCATCCAGGAGCGCCGCGCCGCGGACGACGCCTTCCGCGTGGCCCCGTCGGACCTGTTCCTCGCCCTGGCCTCCGTGCAGGTTCAGGGGCTGGATCCGGAGAAGCTCCTGGAGGTGCGCCAGCTCCAGCACCCGGTGACACCGCTGCTCGGCCCGGCGAGCGGCTACGGCGCCACCACGCTGCCTGCGGACCCCGACGGCGTGGTGCGCGGAGTGCCCCACCTCGTCGCGTACAGCCCGCGCGGCGGCGAGCGCTACGTCCTGCCCTCGCTGCCCCTGGCCGCCGCCATGAGGCTCGCGGGCACGCAGAAGCTGCGGTACGCGGACGGGCGCCTCTACATCGGGGACAAGTACTCCGTGCCCATGGACGCGGCCGGCTACAGCCTCCTGCGCTGGGAGGCCCCGTCGGCCACCCGCGGCGCGCGCGGCCCGCTCGCCCGCTCCATCCGCGCGTGGAACGTGCTGCTCAACCTCTTCGACTCGCAGGAGGCGCGGCCCGTCCGCTTCGACCATGACCTGGACGGCCGCGCCGTCATCCTCACCAACACCAGCAGCTACGCCCCCGAGCGCCGGGTGACGCCCATCGGGCCGGGCATCGCCAACGGCGCCGTGCTGGGCCAGGCGCTCGCCAACATCCTCGCGTCAAACGGCATCACCCGCGCGCCGCCCCGGGTGGACATGCTCGCCACCATGGGGCTCGCGTTCATTGGCGCGTTCCTGGCGCTGTCGTTCAGCTGGCTCCTACGCTCCGTGGGTGGCGCCTTCCTCTTCGTCTGCGTGGCGGTGGCGGCCGGGGCGGGCTACGTGGGCGCGGCGGGCTACGTCTTCGTCCATGACCAGGTGTGGATCGCCGTCGCGGGACCGCTGTGGTCCGGCGGGCTCGCGTTCCTGGTGACGACCCTCTACGCCTTCCGCACGGAGCAGGACGTGCGCGAGTTCGTGCACAGCGCGCTGGGCCGCTACGTGAGCCCGGACGTGGCGCGGCTGGTGGCGCGCGACGTGAGCCTGATGAAGCCGGAGCGCCGGCAGATGACCGTGTACCTCTGCGACATCGAGGGCTTCACGCGCCTGTCGGAAGCGCTGCCGCCGGAGCAGCTGGTGCCGCTGCTCAACACCTTCCTCACGGAGATGACCGCCGTGGTGCGCGCCACGGCGGGGCAGGTGGACAAGTACATCGGCGACTCGGTGATGGCCTTCTGGGGCGCGCCCGTGCGCACGGACCGCCACGCGCACCTGGCCTGTGAGGCGGCGCTGAAGCTCCAGGCGGCGCTCGCGCAGAAACAGCCCCTCTGGGAGAAGCAGTTCGGCCACCGGCTGTCGGTGCGCGCCGGCATCGACACGGGCGACCTGCTGGTGGGCGACATGGGCAGCGAGCTCAAGTCCAACTACACCGTCATGGGCGACGCGGTGGGCATGGCCGGACGGCTGGAGGCGGTCAACAAGGAGTACGGCACCCAGATGCTGGTGGGGCAGGCCACCGCGCAGCTCGCCAGCGACGCCTACGTCTTCCGCGAGGTGGACCGCGTGCTCCTGAGAGACCGGCCCCAGCCCGTGCGCGTGCACGAGCTGCTGGGCCGCCGGGGCGAATTCTCCCCGGAGAAGCAGGCGGGCATCGCCCTCTACGAGAAGGCCCTCACGGCCTACTACGGGCGCGACTTCATCGTGGCCCAGGAGCTGTTCCGCCGCTGCACCGTGGAGCACGGCGACCCGGTGGCCCGCGTCTACGTCCAGCGCTGCCAGCGCCTCATCCAGACGCCGCCGCCCGAGGACTGGGACGGCGTCAGCCGCTGGGGCCGGCGCAGCACGGACGCCCGCTGAGCGGGTCTCCAGGAGTTGGTGAGGCCGTCGGTGCCGTGAAGCGGCCCCCCGGAAGACGAAGCGCCGAAACCTGTCCGACTGTCGGACAGGTTTCCCAAGGCCGTGCCCGGCGCGGCCCCCGGACTCCATGGACGCGAGGCCAACCGTCCGCGTCGCCTGCCGGGACAGCGCGACCTCAGGCTTCAAGCGGCCTGAACCTGTCCGACAGTCGGACAGGTTTCCCAAGGCCGTGCCCGGCGCGGCCCCCGGACTCCATGGACGCGAGTCCAACCGTCCGCGTCGCCTGCCGGGACAGCGCGACCTCAGGCTTCATGCGGCCTGAACCTGTCCGACAGTCGGACAGGTTTCCCACGGCCTCGTCAGGCACGCCCCCTGCGCAATTCCCCGGGCTTCATGGATGCAAGGCCAACCGTCCTCGTCGCCTGCCAGGACAGCGCGGTTTCAGGCTTCATGCGGCTTGAACCTGTCCGACAGTCGGACAGGTTTCCCACGGCCTCGTCCGGCACGCACCCCTGCGCACGTCCCCGGGCTTCATGGATGCAAGGCCAACCGCCCGCGTCGTCTGCCGGAACAGCGCGGACCCAGGCCTCATGCGGCCTGAACCTGTCCTACAGTCGGACAGGTTTGGCTCGGGCGCACCCGGCGGGCACCCCTGCTCGTGGGCCTCTCCTGGCGTCCGTCCAAGCACGCCGTCGCGGCCCATCGCTGCGCTCCGCGAGGTGCGTCCTCGCGCAGAGCTTCGGGCCGCGGATGGGTCAACGAACCCCTGGTGGCGTGCGTTGCCTCCGGACAGCAGTCAGGGCTGCGTGTCGACCCTCAGGGGCACACCGAACCTCGAGGTGAAGAACTGGAGGAGGTGGGCGTGCTCGAAGGCGATCTCCTCCGGGCGCTCCGTGAGGTGCGCGTGCTCGGGGATGATCATCAGGGTCGCGTCCTGGCCCCTCGCCCGGAGCTTGCGCACGAAGACGTCCGCGTCCGACAGCGACACCTTGGGGTCCCTCGCGCCCAGCATCAGGGCGATGGGCGCCTCCACCCGGTCCACCCAGGTCGCGGGGGAGATGGTGCGAAGCAGCTCCGCGTCCCGCTCCGGGTCGCCGTACTCCTCGGCTCGGGTGCGGCGCAGCTCCGGCGCCAGCTGCGAGAGGAAGGAGCCCAGGTCCGTCTTGGCCGCGAGGGCAAAGCCCGCGTCGTAGCTGCCCGCGAAGCGCGTCATGCCCACCAGCGTCTGGTTGCCTCCGTAGCTCCACCCGAGGATGCCCAGCCTGGGGGCCACGCCATCACGGGTGAAGCGCTGGCGCAGGCAGCGGCTGGCGGCCTCCAGGTCCGTGGCGGCCGCCACGCGCAGCGGCCCGTTGTCCGCGCGGGCCCAGTCCTCGGAGCATTTGGTGCCACGCACCGCGGGCTCCGCGTAGATGAAGCCCGCACGGAGGAAGAACTCCGGGCGCCAGTGGTAGTCCGGCTGGGGACAGCCCGTTGTGTAGAAGGCGAGCACGGGACACACGCGCTCCCGGCACGCGGGCGGCACCCGCACCTGGATCCGGAAGCGGACGTTACCGTTGTCACACGCCAGGTCCTCCGCTGGGGCCTCGCTCCAGCGCAGGCGCTGCCCGGAGTCCGCGAGGATGGCCGCCAGGGTGGACGTCAGCGCCGCGTCGGGTTCGACGCGGGGATGGCGCCGCAGCAGGTCCTCGCGCGAATCCCCATCCCGGACGAGCGCAGTGCCCACGACGCGGGGGCTGTCCGCGTCCGCGTGCGCGCCGAGCACCTTCGGGGACGCCGGGGCCATGGGCCTCGAACACGCGCCGAGCACCAGCACGCCGACGAGACCCGGCAGGAGGAGGGGAGAAAGGGCTGCGCGAAGCACGGTCCACCTCCTGGACATCAGTCGTCGTCGCCGGAGTCCGGCTGGCCGAACAGCTCGCGCACCGGCGCGTCGTCCTGGATGTGCTCGGCCACCACGCGGCGCATCTTCTCCGCCGTCATCCCGGAGTAGTACACCTCTCCAGGCCACCCCATGAGCTGGTAGTCCTCCGGGGAGAGCGGGTCGCGCTTGCGGCCCGTGTCCTCGCGCACCACCACGTTGGGCCCCATGTGGCAGAAGCCGTAGCAGCCGCCCCGGTACAGCTCGCAGCGGGCCTGCAGGCCCTTCTCCACCAGCGCCTCGCGCGCCGCCACGTGCACCGCGTCCGAGCCGCCCGCGCGGCAGCTGGAGCCCTTGCACACCGACATCCGGTAGCGCTTCACGGCGGGGCTCCCCGTGCCAGGCCGGCACCATGCGCATTGAAGAGGTGCAGCATCACCACATGCCCCCAGAAAAGGCTTCGGCCCGCCCTTCCCAATACGGCGGGAAGGAGGCGGGCCGGGATGCGTGTGAAGGGGCGGCGCACGGCCCGCCCCCCGCGGTGCGAAACACGGACTACTTGATGAACTTCGTCACCTGGATGGGACCCTGCTGCGTCACCACCGCGTGCGCGGCGCCCGCCTTGGCGTGGCCGTGGCCCGCGCCCAGCTGCTTGGCGTGGCCGTGGTCCGCGTGTCCCTCGCCGATGCGCGTGTGCGCCTCCTTGTGGACGTGGTGCGGCTCCGTGGAGCTGTCGCGCTTGTTCCACGGGTCGGACGGGTGCGACACCGGCGGGCCCTTGAGCAGCTTCGGGATGTCGTAGACGAAGTTCTGCCGGTTGTACTCGGACGGCGTGTGCATGTACGTGTCCATGCGGATGGCGTCCTTGGGGCACGCCTCCACGCACAGGCCGCACACGATGCAGCGCAGCTCGTCGATGACGAACTGAGTGGGGTACTTCTCGATGACCGCCGACTCGGAGTCGGTGGCCGCGTGCTCGTACTCACCCGCCTCGATGTAGATGCACTGCGCGGGGCAGATGGTCGCGCACATGTAGCAGGCCACGCAGCGCGGCTTGCCGTCGTCGCGCGGGACCAGCCGGTGCAGACCGCGGTAGCCCTCCGGATAGATGGGCTTCTCTTCCGGGTACTCCACCGTGGTCATCAGGTTCATGCCCGTGCGGTCCACCACCTGGGGGTTGGGGTCGCGCGTGCCGAACATGTTGCGGAAGAAGTGCTTGGTCGTGATGGCCAGACCGCGCAGCAGCTCCGGGATGTACATCCGCTCGCGGATGTCCGTGCGCGGATCCTGGGAAGCATTGAACGCCATGGTGTCTTGTCTCGCTTCCGGACCGCGCTAGTGCGCGCCCGCCGGGGAATGGGAGTGGGGGTCCGCGTGCGCCGGCAGGCCGTGCGCATCGCTTCCATGGCCGTGCGCGTCGTGGCCATGTCCGTGCGCCGTGTCATGTGCCCCGGCCGCCTTGGCGCCCGGCGTCAGCGTCAGCGCCAGCACGAAGCCGATCTCCAGCAGGCCCACCACGCCCAGCGCGCGGAGGGACGGATCCCACAGCACCAGCGCGCCGCTGATGAACACGTTGGCCAGGCCCACGGGCAGGAGGATCTTCCATCCCAGGTTCTGGATCTGATCGTACCGGAAGCGCGGGAAGGTCCAGCGGATCACCAGCTGCACCCAGATGAGCAGGATGACCTTGATCCAGAACACCGTGCCCAAGAGCGTGCCGTACACCCAGCCGTGCTCCTGGAAGAAGGGCTGCGCCGCCAGCCACTCGCCGCCGAAGGGCAGGTGGTGCCCGCCGAAGAAGAGCGACGCCGTCACGCCGGCCAGCACCACGACCTCCACGAACTCGGAGATCATGAACATGCCGAACTTCATGCCGGAGTACTCCACGAAGTAGCCGATGATCTCGGACTCGCCTTCCGGAGCGTCGAACGGGGCGCGCTTGGTCTCCGCGAAGGACGCCACGAAGAAGGCGATGAAGCCCAGGGGCTGGATGAAGATGCCCCACGCCGGCAGGCCCAGGTCGAAGCCACCGTCGGTGCGCCACAGGTACTTCGCCTGACCGGTGCCGGACACGAGCGCGTTGCCCACGTCACCCACCAGCGTGGGCAGTTGCACGGAGGAGAAGGCCAGGAACAGGCCCACCAGCGACAGGCCCAGCGCCACCTCGTAGCTGATCATCTGCGCGGAGGCGCGCACGCCGCCCAACAGTGCGAACTTGTTGTTGGAGGCCCAGCCGGCCAGCGACGTGCCGTAGACGGCGAGCGACGCAATGGCGAGCAGGTACAGCATGCCGAAGTCCGGCGTGGCGACGACCATGTCCACCGTCTTGCCGAACACGTTCACCGTGGGGCCGGCCGGCACCACCGCGAACAGCGCGAACACCGGCGCGAAGGCGAGGATGGGGCCCAGGTTGAACAGGAAGCGGTTGGCGGTGCCGGGGACGAAGTCCTCCTTGGTCAGCATCTTCAGCACGTCCGTGAGGATGTGCGGGAGGCCGCCCAGGGAGCGGTTGGACAGGCCCGGGAGGGCGATGCGCGCGCGGTTGGGACCCACTCGGTCCTGCATGAACGCGGACCACTTGCGCTCCGCGATCGTGAGCAGCGTCGCGGTGATCATCACGAAGACGAGCATCAGGAAGATGATGTTCGTCAGGCGGCTGGCACCCTCGAAGAGGTACTCCTCCGCCAGGTAGCCCACCAGATACGCCGAGGCCACTCCGCCAGCGACGGCGAAGACGATGAAGGCCATGGCGAACAGCATGGTCAGGATACGGCTCATGGTCAGATGCCCCTCACGCGCGGCGCGCCGAACTCACGGTAGCCCGGCGGACGGCCGTCGGCTCCCGACGGCAGCGGATTGATGCCCGGCTTCTCCCGGTCCGGCGGAGAGGCCTTGTCCCAGTTGAACTCGGCGAACTCGGACACCTGCCCCGAGAGCGCCCGCCACACGTCGCGCGCGGAAGCCGCGGCAGCCTCGCCGCCCAGCTCGCGCGTCAGTTCCGTGGCCCACTTCCAGTGCGGCACCGCGTCCCCCTTGGAGGGGTACGCCTTGCGGAAGCGCTGGGTGATGCCGTCCGCTTGCGTGAACGTGCCCTCGTCCTCGATGTGCGCGGAGGCGGGCAGCAGCACCGTGGCCTGCGCCGTCACCGGGGACTCGTTCTGCGCCTGGGCGACGAACACCTCCAGCGACGCGACCACTTCAGCGAACGCGGCCGCGTCCGTGGGGACCTCCGTGCCCACCGCGTAGAGCGCCTTCACCTGGCCGGCCTTGATGGCGGGGGTGAGCTCCTCGAAGCCCTTGAGCGACAGCCCCAGGCCCTTGGCGATGAGCGCCAGGCCCTGGCGGTTGGGGTTCTTGTCCGCCGTCATCAGGTAGTGGTCCGCCTTGCCCTGCGGCCGGCCGCCCACGAACACGCTGGTGACGCCCAGCACCGTCTTGGCGAACGTCAGGCCCGCGAGCAGGTCCTCGTTGGACGCGAGCGGCGAGGCCAGCACCGCGAGCTGCTTGGTGCCCGCGAGCGGCTTGAGCGCCTTGGCCGCGCCGAGGGCGGCGTCCTTGCGCGTGAGCACCGGCTGCACCGTGCCGGGGGCCTGGAGGCCGCGGCCCACGCGGGCGGACAGCACTCGGCCCACGTTCAGGTCCTTGTACGACAGGCGGCCCTGGTCGCACATCCAGCTCTTGTTGATGGCCTCGTTCTCACGCGGGCGGTAGCGGTAGGTGTCCTGGGACATCCAGTCCGCGGAGATGCTGCAGCCGCGCGAGCAGCCCGTGCAGACGGACGGCGTGGCGGACAGGAACCAGGAGCGCGCCTTGAAGCGGAAGTCGCGGGAGAGCAGCGCGCCCACCGGGCACACGTCCACGGTGTTCAGTGAGTAGTTGCTGTTCAGCTCGTTGCCCGGGAAGACGTCGATGCGCTCGTGGCTGCCACGGCCGAAGACGCCCAGCTGGGGCTCCTTCGGGATCTCGTTCATGAAGCGGACGCAGCGCGTGCAGATGATGCAGCGCTCCTGATCCAGCACCACGTGAGGCCCCAGCACCTTGCGCTTGTGCTTGAGGGCCTTGGTGCCCTCCAGGCGCGAGGGCTTGTAGTTGTACTTCATGTAGTAGTCCTGCAGCTTGCACTCACCGGCCTGGTCGCAGATGGAGCAGTCGACCGGGTGGTTCAGCAGCAGGAACTCCATCACCGCGCGCTGCTGCTCCTTGACCTTGGGGGTCGTGGTCTTGATGACCTGACCCTCGGCCATGGGCGTCTGGCAGGCGGGGACGAGCTTGGGCGCGTTGGACGCCTCGATGAGGCAGATGCGGCAGTTGGCCGCGATGGAGAGGCGCGGGTGGTAGCAGTAGTAGGGGATCTCCGAGCCGACCGACTTGGCCGCCTCGATCATGTTGGTCCCCGGCTTCACCACCACTTCGCGCCCGTCGATGACCGCCGTCACGAAGCCCGGGTTCTTGGGCTGCGGCTTGGGCGGGGGGCCGCCGGCCGGAGGCGCCGCCGGCTTGGGCGGAGGCGTGCCGGTGGGGCCGCTGGCGGCCGCGGGCGGATTATCCAGCTTCGCGCCGGCGGGCGGGTTGGACGGCTCCGAGCCAATCTTGGCCGCGGGCGTGTCGGTGGGCGCGCCCTTGGGGGGCGTCTGCGCGTCACCGGTGGGCTTCTTCGTGTCGTTGTCGCTCACTGCTCGACCTCGCCGCCGATCATGTTGATGGTGTCAAAGGTGGGAACGAGGTCCGCGAGCATCTTGCCCTGGATGATGTGCGGCAGCGCCGACAGCACCGGGAAGCCCGGGGCGCGCACGTGGACCTTGTACGGACGGCCGCGGCCGTCGCTCACCAGGTACCAGCCCAGCTCGCCGTTGGACGCTTCCGTCGCGTCGTAGACCTCACCGGGGGGGACCTGGATGCCCTCCATCACCAGCTTGAAGTGCGCCATCACGCCTTCGATGGTGCCGTACACCTCAGGCTTGGGCGGCAGCGCGATGCGCCAGTCGTCCACGATGATGGGACCCGCGGGGATGGTGTCGAGGGCCTGGCGGATGATCTTGATGGACTGCCGCATCTCCTCCAGGCGCACGAGGTAGCGGTCGTAGTTGTCGCCGTGCTCGCCCACCACCACCTCGAAGTCGAAGCGGTCGTAGACCCAGTACGGCTGCACCTTGCGCAGGTCGTGGTCCACGCCGCACGCGCGCAGCGCGGGGCCCGTCCACCCGTAGTCGATGGCGTCCTCGGCGGAGATGACGCCGGTGCCCTTGGTGCGGTCCACGAAGATGCGGTTGCGCGTGAGCAGCCCGTCCATCTCCACGAGCAGCTCTTCGGTGCGGTCCAGCGTCTTCTTGACCTTCTCCGACCAGCCTTCCGGCAGGTCGCGGTTCATGCCGCCCACGCGGCCGAAGCTGGTGGTGAGGCGCGCGCCGGTGAGCTCCGTGACGCGGTCCTGGATGAGCTCGCGGGCCTCCATGCCGTAGAGGAACGGCGCGAAGCCGCCCATCTCCAGGCCGGTGGCGCCCACGCACGTCAGGTGGTCCGTGAGCCGGTGCAGTTCGCTGCCGATGACGCGGATGTACTGGGCGCGCTCCGGGATCTCCAGGCCGATGAGCTTCTCCACGGCGTTGAGGAACCCGAAGTTGTTCATCATCGCGGACAGGTAGTTGAGCCGGTCCGTGTACGGCAGGCACTGCGTCCAGGTGACGTTCTCGCAGCTCTTCTGGAAGCCGCGGTGGAGGAAGCCGATCTCCGGGTCGATCTTGACGATGGTCTCACCCTCGAGCTCCACCTTCAGCCGCACGGTGCCGTGCGTGGCCGGGTGGGAGGGGCCCATGTTGATGACCATGTTCTTCGTCTGGAAATGCGACTCCAGATCCGACTCCTCGTGGGCGAACCCATCGGTGTCGGGGTTGTGCGGCTTCTGCGCGTCGGTGTTGTGGCTGTCGGCCATGGTGAGGTCTCGATCAGGCGATGCCGCTGGTGCCGGGGCCGCGGAAGATGTCCTTGATGGGGCGCTCGGGGATCAGCGGCTGGCGGTCGCGCAGCGCGTAGTCCTTGCGCAGGGGGTGGCCCTGGAACTCGTCGTACAGGAGGATGCGGCGCAGGTCCGGGTGGTCCGTGAAGCGGATGCCGTAGAAGTCGAACACCAGCCGCTCCCACCAGTTGGCGCCGCGGTACAGCGGCGTGAGGGAGGGCAGCTCCGGGCGGGTCTCGGTCACGCGCACCTTCAGGCGCACGTGCTCCTTCCGCTTGAGCGAATAGAGGAAGTAGACGACCTCGAAGCGCGGATCACTCTCCGCCAGGTGCAGGCGATCCACGGCGTCCGCGGAGCCGAACAGCTTGAAGTCCAGCTCGGGGTCCATCTTCAGGAAGGTGGCGACCTTCGGCAGCCACTCGGCATGAATGACGGCCCAGGCTCCGCCGGCGCGGTCGACATAGCGCTCCGCGACCGCTTCGGGGAACTGGGCGGCGACCCGGTCCAACGCGAAAATGCTCAAGGGGGGCCTCGATCTACGACAGAGGAAACCGCGGCTTTATAAGGACCGTTCGCGTGAGGCGTCAACGTAAACCCTCAACCGTGTAGGCCACTTAGGTGGTCCAGCAGCCCGCGTCGCGATCCACCCCCTGCCTGCCTGGGTACGGCGGACGGAAGGGCTCAGGCCGCCACGTCCGGACCCAGCACCGGAGCACCCTCGGCGGGCTCGGGGATGAAGGTCACCACGGGCTGGCTCTTGCCTGGGACGAGCGTGGTGGGGGCGGGGGCCCAGCGGAAGGCGTCACCCGCCTGCTCGCGGGTCGCCTGGGAGACGAGCACCGGCACCCCGAAGCCCTTGGTCAGCCGCTCGATGCGGTTGGCCAGGTTCACCGTGTCGCCAATGGCCGTGTACTCCAGGCGCCGGAACGGCGAGCCGATGTTGCCCAGCACCACCGGCCCGGAGTGCACGCCCACCCCCATGCGCAGGCCGGGCTCTCCCCGGGCGGCGCGCTCGGCGTTGACGGCCTCCAGCTCACGCACCATCTCCAGCGCGCACCGGGTGGCGCTTCGGGCGTGGTGGGCGTCTGGCAGCGGGGCGCCGAAGTACACCATGAGTGCGTCCCCGATGAACTTGTCGAGCGTCCCGCCGTGGCGGAACACCACCTCCACCATGCGGCCGTAGTACTCGTTGAGGATGGTGACCACCTGCTCGGGTGGCAGCCGTTCGCTCAGGGCGGTGAAGTCGCGCACGTCCGCGAAGAGGACGGACACCTCGCGCAGCTCCGGGGCGGGGGAGTCGCGGTCCTGGAGGCGCTCGGCGACGGCGGGGGAGAAGTAGCGGCCCAGCCGGGCGCGCTGGAGCTCCTCCTGGGTGACCGCGGCGGACAGGAAGCGGATGCGCTGGAGGAGCCGGGAGGCGCCCGCGGCCGTCATGGCCAGCATCACCGCGCCGGCCACCTGCGCGCCTCCGCCGATGGAGGCCTGCCGCTGGAGCTCCACCTCCGCGAGGATGGCGAAGACCGTGACGAGCTGGGTGACGGGTCGCCGGAGGCTCAGCGCGGACAGCAGCACCAGCGCCGCGAAGATGCCCAGCGTGAAGCCCGCCACGCCGCCCGGTGACGGCGACACCGGCAGCGCCAGGTGCTGGAGCCAGTACACGGCGGGCACGTCCACGAACGCGACGGACAGCGACGCCCAGCGGGCGATGCGCGCGGAGGCCGTCACCGCCACGGCCACGATGGTGGTGCACACGAGGTACAGCGCGAAGGGCGCCAGGTAGATGTCCCAGTCGTGCAGGTCGCGCACTCGGCCCAGGTACACGGCCATGGAGAACAGCACACCCACCGCACCCAGCCGGACCCACGCCAGGTGCCGTCCATTGGACTGCCGTTCCACGTCGAGCGCGCGCCGGACGGACTCCTGCAGGCTGTCGCTGGGCGTGGCGCTGGATGACATGGGAGTGGCCCCCCGGGCCGAGGGAAGCGGCGGTCAGGTACAGTGAAGGCGCCATCTTGCACCGGCAGTGCGTCCCATGCACGTCAGGAGCTCCCCGGAAGCCCGGTAGAACACAGAGTTGGCGCAAGCACGCTGGGTCGGAGTAGAGGCTGGAGGCATGTCCGTGCGGTCCGTCGCCTCCTTCCTCCGTGCCGCTTCGGGGCGCCTGGCCCTGGGCGCCCTGCTGGGGCTGCTGCTCTTCGCCGCCGAGACGGTCTGGCTGCTCAAGGCGGGCGTGGTGGGCGTGGACATCCCGTTGGACGGCCCCTACGCGGCGCTGGCGGCGGCGGTCCGGCCCCTCTTGCCCGGCGTCATCCTGCGCGTGGCCTCCGTGTACGCGGTGGCGGGCGGACTGCTGGGGCTCGCCGCGGCGGTGCTGACCTTCGCCTGGACGCGGCGGGGTGGGTGGGTGTCGCTGGTGTTGATGGTGCCTCACTGGATGGGACTGCTGCTGTTTTGGGCCTGGGACCGGGCGCTCGAGCGGCCCGCCCTCTTCGATGATCTGCCGGCGGTGCGGCCGGTGCTGGCGTGGCTGGTGGATCACGGAGAGCCGTGGCAGGCGCGCGCGGCGGCCGGGGCATGGGTGGCGGTCCATCTGGCCGTGCTGGCGTGGCGCGGCGCACGGGGGCTGCGGCGGTTCGTGGCATCTGGCGGTCCGGTGGCCCTCCGGGCGGAGCGCGCCGCGTGGGCGGTGGTTGCGGGCGTCGTCGTGGTGCTGGCGGTGGCGCTGACGGTGCGCCGGGTGGAGCCTTCCGTCCGGCAGCCGCTGGTGGTGCTCATCGGCATCGACGCGTTCCGGCCGGACCGGCTGGGCGCGACGGGGCATGGCGTCGCGCCCCAGGTCGAGCGCTTCCTCCAGGACGCCACGCTCTTCACCCGGGCCTACACGCCGGTGGCGCAGACGGAGCCCGCGTGGCGCTCGTTGCTCACCGCGCGCTGGCCGTACCGCACGGGCGTGCGCTACCCGCTGACGCCCGACGCGCGGCTCGTGCTGGCGCCCACCTTCGCGCAGCGCTTCGCGGAGGCCGGGTGGCGCACGGTGTTCGCCACGGACTGCTCTCGTTTCCACTACGAGGGCCCGGCCTCCGGCTTCGCCACGCGCTGGCAGCCTCCGCGCGGCGCGATCAACTTCGCTCTGGAGAAGCTGCGCTACCGGGCGCTGGGCCTGTTCGCGGACAACCCGGCCGGCGCCGCGTGGGTGCCCGAGTTCATCGACAACCGCGCGCTGGCCGGCATCCACGACCCCATGGGCTATGCCCGGCGGCTGTCGGATGGGCTCGTGGCGGAATCCGGGGAGGGGCCGCTGCTCTTCGCCTTCCATGCCACGGCGGCGCACTTCCCGGGCGACCCGGTGTACCCGTTCTATCGCCGTTACGTGTCCTCCTCCGAGCCGCTGGAGCGCCGGCTGCGCATGCACTTCGCCCCGGTGACGCCGGGGGCGAAGGGGGCGTGGAACCGCGCGGGCGCGGAGGGGCTCTACGACGAGCTGCTCGCGCAGGCGGACGCGCAGGTGGGGACGCTGCTGGACGCGCTCCGGGCCTCCGGGCGCTACGACGACGCGCTCATCGTGCTGATGTCCGACCACGGCGAGAGCTTCCACGCGGACCGGCCGGACCTGGCGGGCGCGACGTCCGTGCACGGCGCCCGGCTGGGCGACGAGGAGAACCGCATCCTGCTCGCGGTGAAGCTGCCCGGCGGCCGTGGCGCGGGCCCCGCGCAGGTGGACGCGCTGGCGCGGCTGGTGGACGTGGGCCCCACGCTGCTGGAGCTGTCCGGCCTGTCCGCGCTGCCGGAGTCGGACGGGGCGTCGCTCGGGCCGCTGCTGCGCGGCGAGGGGCGTCCGCTCACGCCGCTGTACGCGGAGACGGGCTACACGCACGTGAGCCCGGAGGTGTTCGACCCCGGCCACTGGCCCGGCGCGCCGCGCACCTTCGATGCGTACCGTCTGCGCCCGGACGGGGTGGTGGAGATGGGTGACGACGCGGGCACGGCGGTGCTGCGCGAGAAGGACACCGGCGCCTTCGACGGCCAGCGCTGGGTGGTGGACCGGCCGCAGGCGGACGGCACCGTGCGCCGCACCTGCACGGGTGACTGTGAAGGGGCGGACGCGCGAGCGCTGGCGGACTGGCTGGACGACGCGACGGAGCGCGCACCGGAGTCCGCCTCACGTAGAGTCGCCGGCCATGTCGACGACCGAAACGACTCGCGGCCTCCAGGAAACGTACGCCCCCCACAACGCCTGCTTCGGGTGTGGCCCGGCCAACCCCAAGGGGCTGCGCATCCGCAGCCGCGTGGAGGGTGACCTCGTCGTCGCGGACTGGACGCCGGAGGAGCACCACCAGGCGTTCCCGGGCGTGCTCAACGGCGGCATCATCGGCGCGCTGCTGGACTGCCACTGCAACTGGACGGCGGCGTACCACCTGATGAAGGCGCAGGGCGCGACCACCCCGCCGTGCACCGTCACCGCCGACTACACCATCGTGCTCAAGCGCCCCACGCCCATGGGCCCCGTGCACCTGTCAGCGAAGCCCGTGGAAATCCAGGGCGACCGCGTCGTCGTGGAGGGCACCCTCACCGGCGAGAACGGCAAGGTGACGGCCACCTGCCGCGGCACCTTCGTCGCCGTGAAGGAAGGCCACCCCGCGTACCACCGCTGGTAGGCCCCGGAAACGCCTCGGGCCCCGTCACCGGCCTCTTCTTCAAGAGGCGGCGCGGGGCCCGTGGGGTGAAACAGAAGCTGGGGACTACTTGCCGGCGGCGAGCATGCGGGCGTGGTGCGCCGCGGTCTCGTTGGGCTCGCCGGGGTCGCGCAGCCGGTGCACCTGGTTGCCGATCTTGTCCTGCAGCAGCATCAGGCCGTCCAGCACCTGCTCCGGACGCGGCGGGCAGCCGGGGATGTAGACGTCCACCGGGATGATGCGGTCGATGCCCTGGAGCACCGCGTAGTTGTCGTAGAAGCCGCCCGAGGACGCGCACACGCCGAAGGACACGACCCACTTGGGCTCGGTCATCTGCTCGTAGACGCGCTTGAGGATGGGGGCCTGCTTCAGGTTGATGGTGCCCACCACCATCAGCAGGTCCGCCTGGCGCGGCGAGAAGCGCGGGAACTCCGCGCCGAAGCGCGAGATGTCGTGGCGGCTGGCGGCCACGGACATGTACTCCATGCCGCAGCACGCGGTGGCGTACGGATAGGTGAACAGCGAGTACTTGCGGGCCCAGCCCAGGCCCTTGGACACCAGCTTCTGGAAGAAGCCCATGGCTTCGTCCCGGCGGGTGGTCATGATCGGCGCGATGTCGGTGTCAGCCATGGTGATGTCTCAGCTCTCCCAGTCGAGAGCGCCCTTCTTCCAGACGTAGATAAGGCCGACGACCAGGGTCGCCGCGAAAACCAGCATCTCCACGTAGCCGAACCAGCCGAGCGCCTGGAAGTTCACCGCCCAGGGGTACAGGAACACCGCTTCCACGTCGAACACGATGAAGAGCAGCGCGATGACGTAGAACTTCACGGCGAAGCGCTGGCGAGCGGGACCGCTCGACTCGGAGCCTGCTTCGAAGGGGGCCGACTTGGTGCTGCTCGGGCGCTTGGGGCCCAGCCGGGTGGTGATTTGGGGGATGATCATCCCCATGACACCGGCCAGCAGGAGCACCACCGCCATCGGCAGGTACGGGGCGAGGGGTGTAGTCATCGGGCGCGGACCCTAACGACACCGCTGGCGTCGTGTCAAAGGGAAACACCCCCGCGCCGGGCCCGCCAACCCCTTGAGAAGACGGCCGAAACCGCGCTGCCCGGACGCCTGCTCCCGGACGGGCGGTGGATCAGCGGGCACCCATGCCCGCCCCGCGGCTCCCGTGCCTGGACTGGGGCCGGTTTGACGCTGTGGGGAGCCCACGCCTAGCGTCAGTGGGCTGTCGTTCTTGCGCTCATCGCCTGGGGAGTCGTCGACATGTGGGGCCGGCTGACCTTGCGGATGCAGGTGGCGATCGCGGTGCTGCTTCCGTGCCTCGCGGTGGTGTTCTTCACCGGCGTGTACTTCCCCGCGCGGCAGAAGGCGGCGGGCCTGGAAGTGCTCGTCGGCAGGGCCGCGACGCTGGGGACGCTGGTGGTGCGACACCCCTCGCTCGCGCTGCCGGAGACCGCGCCGGACGCCCGCGCGCGGCGCGATGAGCTCTTCAACCAGGTGGCGTCCGGCGGCTTCACGCTGATGTTCCAGGAGCTGACCCGCACGGACGGCACCGTGATCGCCGTGCGCGGCCAGGTGCCGAAGGGGGACACCGAGCCGAAGGAGCTCAAGCCGGGGGCGTGCACGGTGGCGCGGCTGACGGATGCGGATCAGGTCGTGGTGCGCTGCGAGAGTGATGGCCGCGTGTACCGCGCGGGCTTCGGCACCCATGAGGTGAAGGCGGCGCTGGCGGCGACGGAGGGTTATTCGCTCATGGGCTACCTGGGCGCCGCGGTGCTGGGCCTGGGGCTGGCGGTCATCATCAGCCGCGCCATCGCGGACCCCGTGTCGCGCGTCACGCAGGTGGCGCGTGAGGTGGCCCGGGGCGACGTGTTCCGGGGCGAGCTGGACGTGTCCGCCGCCGGCGAGGTGCGGCAGATGGCCACCTCCTTCAACGAGATGCTGAGCACGCTGCGCTCCACGGTGATGGAGCTCGTCACCCGCACCGAGCAGCTGTCCAGCGCGTCGCGCGGGTTGATGGGCGCCTCAGCGGATCAGGAGCACGTCATCAGCCAGCAGGCCGCGTACGCGCAGCAGATCGCCGCCACGTTCGAGGAGCTCTCCCGCACCGCCGAGCAGATCTCCTCGTCCACGGAGGTGGTGGAGTCCAGCGCCCGGCGCACCCATGACGCGGTGGCGGAGGCCATGGCGGTGGTGGCCCAGGTGGTGGGCGGCATCAACGACATCCGCACGGAGTCCAAGGGCGTGGCGGACGCCATCGTGGGGCTGAACAAGGACCTGCAGCAGGTCTCCAAGATCGCCCAGGTCATCAACCAGGTGGCGGAGCGCAGCGACCTGCTGGCGCTCAACGCGGCGCTGGAGGGCACCAAGGCGGGCGACGTGGGCCGGGGCTTCTCACTGGTGGCCGCGGAGATGCGCAAGCTGGCGGAGAATGTCTCCGTGTCCGCGCGCGACATCGCCCGCATCGTGGAGAAGGTGCAGGACTCCGGCGAGGAGGCCGCGTCCAAGGCCCGCGTGGGCATGGCGACGAGCGACCGGGGCGTGGAGGTGGCCGAGCAGGCCTCCGCCGTCTTCCTGCGCATCGTGGAGCTGGCGCGCGGCACCAGCGAGGCGGCGCGGCAGATCACCATCGCCACCCGCCAGCAGCGTCAGTCCAGCGAGCAGGCGGTGCAGGGCGCTCGCAACGTGGCGGACCTGGTGAAGCAGGGCGTGGACGCCACCGGCCGCACCACCCGCATCGCCCAGGACCTCCAGGCCGTGGCGGAAGGCCTCACCGCGGTGACGAGCCGCTTCAAGGCCCAGCCCCGGTCCTAGTCAGACGGGCCGGGACGACGGCGCGCGGGCGCGCAGCTTCTGGAACAGCTCCGGGGACATGGCCGCGACGCCCAGGCGGTGGTCGGGCGCCACCGCCTCGCCGTGGAAGTCGCTGCCGAAGGTGGGCACCAGGTCGAACTCCGCCGCGAGCGCCAGGTACTTCTGCCGCACCGAGGGGTTGTGGTCCACGCTGAGGATCTCCAGGCCGGAGAGCCCCGCCTTCGCCAGCGCTTGGATCTCCGGGCGCTCCATCTTGGAGGAGCTGGGGTGGGCGAGCGTCGCGGTGCCGCCCGCGTTGCGGATGAGCCGGATGGCCTCCGCGCCGTCCAGCTTGAAGCGCTCCACCCACGCCGCGCGCCTCGTGCCCAGGAAGCGGTCGAACGCGGCCTTCACGTCGATGCACCAGCCCTGATCCACCAGCACCCGCGCCAGGTGGGGCCGCCCCAGCTGCGCGTCCCCGGCCACCTTGAGCACCTGCTCCATGCGCACCGGGAAGCCCAGCTCCCGCAGGCGGGCCACCATGGCCTCCATGCGGTGCGTGCGCTCGTCCCGCAGCCGGTCCGCGAAGCGCGCGAGGTCCGGGTCCTCCGGGCGCAGGAAGTGGCCCAGGATGTGGGCCTCCTTGCCGTAGACGAAGGCGGACAGCTCGATGCCGGGCACCAGCTCGACCCCATGCGCCGCGGCGGCCCGCCGGGCTTCGTGGAGCCCCGCCACCGTGTCGTGGTCCGTCACGGCCAGGACGGTGACTCCCGCGGCGGCGGCTCTCGCCACCAGCTCCGAGGGCGGGTACTGGCCGTCACTGGCGGTGGTGTGCGAATGCAGGTCGATCACGGCGGTGGAACCCTCCGGAGGGCGGCGAGGCGGGCACTCTTACGCCATGTCCCCATGGGAAGGGGCCTGAAGAGCGGGCCCTGTGTGAATCCGCACGGCGGGCGGTTTGTTCCTGTCCGGTGGCGGCCCTCGGGGAGGGCGGGGC
>NZ_RAWN01000085.1:0-36375 GCF_003668895.1 Corallococcus sp. AB045 | reverse complement strand
CCTCCTCCCCGGTCCGCTCCGCCGCCGCTCGCCGAGCCGCCACCCTCGCGCCGCCGCGTCAAGGATCCCCGCCCGCCGCCGCCACCCCAGGCCCCCAACCGCTACGGGCTCTACGGCGGCCGGTCGCTGGGCTCCGGACACGCGGGCGTGGGCATGGAGCTGGGCTTTCCCTTCGTGTCCGCGCGCGGCGTGTACGGGGTGCTGGAGCACCTGGACCTGGGGCTGGGCGTGGACACCGTCTACGGCCTGATGACCGAGCTGCGCGCCAGCGCCCGCCTCACCGTCCTGGACAGCGACAACGTCAGCCTCGCCTTCGCGGTGGACGGCGGCCACGCCTTCTTCCTGCGTCCCCCGGACACGGAGGACAAGGGCGCGCGCTACCTGAGCGGCCGGCGCGACTGGAACGTGGCCCCGGGGCTGGTGGCGTCCTTCCAGGGCAACAGCCCGCGCGCGTGGCGGCCGTACCTGGACGTCCGCGCCCTGATGGCCTTCGACATGGACCCCGTCCAGAAGGATCCGCTGTCCGGCATGCCGCCCGCGTGGAAGCTGGATGCCTCCGTCCTTGTGCGGCTGGGCGCGGAGTTTCCCGTCGGAGAGAAGACGTCCTACGCTGTCTCGCTCGGTGGCGACTTCCGCAGCCGGTCCTCGGACGCGGAGTTCATGCCCACGCTGTCCGTGGGCGTGGTGTCCACGCTGTTCTGAAATCCCCCTTCCCCCTCTCGACCCGAGGTCAGCTCATGCGCGGCAGTGTCATCGGTGCAGGTTCGTTCGGAACGGCGCTCGCCAACGTGCTCGCGGTGAATTGCGACGAAGTCCGCCTGTGGGGCCGTGAGCCCTCCACCGTGGAGGCCATCAACACCCGCCACGAGAACGACACCTACCTGAAGGGCATCCCCCTCTCCGAGCGCGTGCGCGCGACCACGGACCTGGAGGAGGCGCTGGCCGGGTCTGAGATGGTGGTGCTCGCCACGCCCAGCCACGCCACGCGGGAAGTGCTCGCGCGCGCCAAGGACTTCCTGCCCAAGAGCGTGCCGCTCGTCACGGTGTCCAAGGGCATCGAGAACGGCACGCTGCTCACCATGACGGAGCTCTTGGAGGACTGTCTGCCGGAGGAGTTCCACCCGTACGTCGCGGTGCTCTCCGGCCCCAGCTTCGCCAAGGAGCTGGCGCGTCGCATGCCCACGGTGGTGACCATCGCGTCGCACTGGGACAAGGTCGCCCAGCGCTGTCAGAAGGCGCTCCAGACGGACACCTTCCGCTCGTACACGTCCACGGACGTGGTGGGCGTGCAGTACGGCGGCGCGCTGAAGAACGTCATCGCCATCGCCGCGGGCATGGCGGACGGCCTGGGCATGGGCCACAACGCGCGGGCCGCCATCATCACGCGCGGCCTGGCGGAGATTACGAGGCTCGCGGTGCGCAAGGGCGCCAACCCGCTGACGCTCTCCGGCCTGTCCGGCATGGGCGACCTGGTGCTCACCTGCACGGGCGAGCTCAGCCGCAACCGCCACGTGGGCATGGAGCTGGGCAAGGGCCGCAAGCTGCCGGACATCCTCGCGGAGATGAAGGAGGTCGCCGAGGGCGTGAAGACCGCCAAGAGCGCGCGCGACCTGTCCCTCAAGACGGGCGTGGAGCTGCCCATCTGCGAGCAGGTCTACCTCATCGCCTACGAGGGCAAGAACGCCAAGATGGCGGTGGTGGACCTGATGACGCGCCAGCCAAAGTCGGAGCTGTCCGGCGTCTGAGGACGCCGCACGGGCGCTAGTAGCGGCGCGGCTTCGCTTCGGGGCTGGCGCCGCGCACGCGCCACACGGTGAGCCGCTCGGAGTTGGTGTGGCTCAGGACGAGTCCCTCCGTCTGCATCTCCTCCAGCAGGCGGTTCGTCTTGAGCCGGTCCAGCCCGATGGTGCGGCCCAGCAGGTCGCCGGGCATGCCGCTCAGGTTGGAGCGCAGCTCGTTGATGATGGCGCGCTTGAACTCGTTCTTCTGCAGGCCGTCGATGTCCTGCGACCGCCACGAGGACAGGATGCCCCAGCCGATGAGCAGCAGCGTCACCACGGCGAGCACCGGGTAGACGATGTGGCTGTTCTTCTCCAGCAGCTCGATGTAGCCGGTGGAGATGGACGAGACGGGCCGGTCGTAGCCCGGCCCGGAGTCCTGTCCGGGCAGGCCTTCGATTTGGGCCGTCAACAGAGGGATGAGCAGTTTCAGCGCGGGAGCCAAGGCCCCCCGACTCTACGGGGAGGGCCCCCGCGCCGACAACCCGCCCACCGTCACACGACGCCGATGGACTCGGACGCACCCTCGGCGAACAAGGTGGTGTCCGCCTTGGCCAGGAGCGTCGCCAGGCCCTCGCGCTTCACCGCGCTGATGGCCACGCCGCCCCGGGAGCGCAAGAGCGACTCCACCTCGTCCTCGGACAGCTGGTCCGCCTTGTTCCACACCATCAGGCGCGGCTTCTCCATCAGGCCCAGCGAGGCGAGGATCTTCTCCACCGCCTCCACCTGGTCGTCGCGCGCCGGGTCGCTCGCGTCCACCACGTGCAAGAGGAGACTTGCGTCGTACAGCTCCTCCAGCGTGGCGCGGAAGGCCGCCACCAGGTCCTTGGGCAGGTCCCGGATGAAGCCCACCGTGTCGGTGATGATGACCTCGCGCTCCTGCGGGAAGCGCAAGCGCCGGCTCGTGGGGTCCAGCGTGGCGAACAGCTTGTCCTCCGCCAGCACCTCCGCGTTGGTGATGGCGTTGAGCAGCGTGGACTTGCCCGCGTTGGTGTAGCCCACGATGGAGATGACCGGCACCTCGCGCCGGTTGCGCTGCGCCCGGCGGACGCTGCGCTCGCGGCTGATGACGTCGATGCGGCGCTCCAGGTTGGTGATCCGCTCGCGCACGCGGCGGCGGTCGATTTCGAGCTTCGTCTCACCCGGACCGCGGCCGCCCACGCCACCGCCCATGAGGCGGCTGAGCGAGTCATCCCCCTGCACCAGCCGGGGCAGCCGGTACTTCAGCTGAGCCAGCTCCACCTGCAGCTTGCCCTCGGCCGTCTGCGCGCGCTGCGCGAAGATGTCCAGGATGAGCTGCGTGCGGTCCAGGATTTTCAGGCTCGTCGCGTCCCCGATGTGGCGGCCCTGCGACGGGGTGAGGTCCTTGTCGAGGATGAGCAGGTCCACCATGGACTGCATGGAGCGCAGGTTCAGGTCCTCCAGCTTGCCCCGGCCGATGAGGTAGCGCGGATCCGCTTCGCGCTTCATCTGGAGCACGCTGTCCACCACCTCCACGCCCGCGGTGCGCGCCAGCTCCTTCAGCTCCGCCAGGGACGACTCCGCACGCGCGCGGTTGCCGTCCAGGCACACCGCCACCAGGATGGCGCGCTCCTTCCCGGACACCGTGCGCGCGGCCGCCTTGCGGTTGAACTCCTCCTCCAGCGCGTCCAGCGTGGACAGCAGGTCCGGCTGTTCAACGTGCACGGAGGGCAGGGTGGACACGTGCCAGAACTCACCCGCGCCGTTCTCCGGCACCAGGTAGGCCCAGTGCAGCACGCCGGGCAGGCCTTCGTTGCCCACGCCCACGGCCGCCACGCAGTCCAGGCGCAAGAGCGCCAGGTCCGTGAGGTCGTCCTTCGTCAGGGGCTCGCTCTTCAGGTGCGTGTGCACCAGCCGCAGGCCACGCAGACGAATCTGGCCCGCGCGCGCACGGCCGATGTCCGGCAGCTCCAGCTTGTGCGCGTTGCCCACCACGACGTGCTCGATGTCGCCCTTGCGGTTGATGAGGACGCCCACCTGACGGTTGAGCTCGTGCGACAGCTCGGTGAGGTGGCGGGCAAGCTCCGCGGACACGATTTCGCGCGGATCCACACGGCGGCGGAAGGTGTTGCGCAGCCGCTGCTGCTCGCTCGACTTCAGGCCCAGGGTGTTGCCGTAGATTTCCTTCAAACCGTTTCTCCTGGCGCGGACATCGAACGACCCGCGCCGCATTCAAGGCATTGGATGGACTGGGGCCACCCGCGTTTCATGACAAAGGCCCCCAGCCGGTGTGCCGCGCCGCCTGGTGAACAACCGGCCACGCGCGTCCTTTCCCGTTCCAGCCTACGCTGCCTCCCGTGATTGATTCCGCACGCAACGCCTTGCGCGGGGCCCGCCGCGTGGTGGTGAAGATTGGGACCAACGCGCTGACGAGCGCCACGGGCCGCTTCAACCGTGCCCACTTCGACGCGCTGGGGCAGGACCTGCTGTGGGCCGCCGGGGGCCGGGAGCTGGTGGTGGTGTCCAGCGGCGCCATCGCGCTGGGCATGGAGCGGCTGGGGCTGCCCGCTCGCCCCCGGGACATCCCCGGCAAGCAGGCGTGCGCGGCGGTGGGGCAGAGCCGCCTGATGCAGGCGTACGAGGAGGCCTTCGGCCACGCGGCCCGGACGGTGGCCCAGGTGCTGCTCACCCACGAGGACGTGCAGGAGCGCCGCCGCTACCTCAACGTGAAGCACACGCTGGATCGCCTGCTGGCCGCGGGCGTGGTGCCGGTCATCAACGAGAATGACACCGTGTCCGTGGACGAGCTGAAGTTCGGCGACAACGACACGCTGGCGAGCCTGGTGGCCGGCGTGGTGGAGGCGGACGCGCTGGTCCTCCTGTCGGACGTGGAGGGGCTCTACACCGCCGACCCGCGCAGGGACGCCGAAGCCCGCCTGATGCCCGCCGTGCCGCGCGTCACCGCGGACGTGCTGGCCCTGGCCGGCGACGCCACCAGCGCGGTGGGCACCGGCGGCATGGCGTCCAAGGTGCGCGCCGCCGCCCGCGCCGCGGAGCTGGGCATCCCCTGCGTCATCACCTCCGGCGCGGTGCCGGGCCGCCTGCGCGGCGTGCTCCAGGGCGAGGCCGTGGGCACGCTCTTCGAGCCCGCCGGACGCCGCAGCGCGCGCACCGCGTGGATCGCCCACGCCCTGAGGCCCCGGGGCCGGCTGGTGGTGGACGCGGGCGCGAAGGAGGCCATCCTCACCGGCAAGCGCAGCCTGCTGCCCAGCGGCGTGACGGACGTGGAGGGGGACTTCGGCCGGGGAGACCCGGTGGACCTGACGGACGCGGCCGGGACGGTGTTCGCCCGGGGCCTGTCCACCTACGACGCCAACGAACTCAGGCGCATCGCCGGGCGGCGGAGCGCGGACATCGAGGCGGTGCTGGGCTACCGCTACCTGGATGAGGCGGTGCACCGCGACGACCTGGCGGTGCTGTAGCCGCGGTCCGCGCAACGTGCGCCTAGATGGAGCTGGAGACGGACTTCACCGTGCCGGTCGCCGGCTCCGTCAGCCGCATCAGCGCGCGGAACTCCGGGGAGTCCACCTTCATCAGGAGCAGCGACACCTCCAGCTCCCCCGGCACCCGGCCCAGCTGGAGCTTGCGCTCCTGGCCGTGCAGCAGGGCGAGCTGCGAGTGGCCTTCCCCTTCCGGCAGGGACAGGTCCACCTGGAGCTGGAACGAGTCGCCCTCGCCCTTGGGCGTGAGCACCAGCCGGTAGTCCGCCACCGTCGCGCCCGGACGGCGGCGCTCGGCGCGAAGGGTGCGGCCCGCCTCGCCCAGCAGCTTGGGCTGGGCGATCAGCCGGCCGTCGCGCCGGACCTCCAGCGCGAAGTAGAGCGGTTCGTTGCGGGCGTGCGCCGGCGTGGAGACGAAGGCCAGCAGCACCAGCGCCAGCCCGGGAAGCCACTTCTTCAGCAGGGAGGTGCGGTCCATGGTCGAGCCCTCGTCAAAGCTTCGGTCCGCCGCGTCGGCCCCACGGCAGCCAGCAAAGCCTCCAGGAGGCCCGCTGTCGCTTCTCACCCAAATCGACAATATCCAAGGAATAACCCAGACGCGCCCCGAGTGCGAGCCCCACGCCCGGGGTTGTCTGCTGGCTTGCGGACGAAACGAGGGGTACATGGCGGTACCTGCTTGCCTGTTCAGGTTGGGGCGGCTATCCCCCCTTGGACGGAGCCAGCCCCCTCCGCTGTTCCTTTTCTGTTCGTTTCACGTCCTGCCCCCTTCTCCCACCCCGGAAGTCCCCGGTCTCTTGATCTCCCGGGTCCTGTCCGCCATGGTCACCGATCACCTGAATGGACCGCACGGAACGCATCCTTGATCTCGTGGCACTGCTGCTCGACGCGCGGGAACCCATCTCGTGGGCCGAGCTGCGTGAGCACTTCCCCGCGGACTACGGCGGTTCGGATGACGCCGCGGAGCGCAAATTCGAACGCGACAAGGCGGAGCTCGTCGAGCTGGGCTTCCCGCTGAGCTACGTGCAGGGCGACGACGAGCGGCGCGACGGCTACCTCGTCGACCGCAACGTCTACTACCTGCCGGAGGCGGACCTCACGAAGGAGGAGCTGGCCGTGCTCTACGCCGCCGGTTCCGCCGCGCTGGCGTCCGGCGCGTTCCCCGGCCGCGACGACCTGGCGCACGCGCTGCGAAAAATCGGCTTCTTCGCCGGCGAATCCCTGCCCACCCCGCGCGTGCGCATGGAGCTGGGCACCGGCCAGCAGGGCCAGGAGAAGGAGGTCTCCGCCCGCCTGGAGCAGCTCTGGGATGCGTGCTCCACCCACAAGTGGGTGCAGCTGACCTACGGCAGCCCCCGCAAGGACGGCGTCACGGAGCGGCGCGTGGACCCGTACGGCCTGGCGCTCAGGCGCGGCGTGTGGACGCTGGTGGGCTACTGCCACCTGCGCCAGGGCCTGCGCACCTTCCATGTCCACCGCATCCGCGAGCTGAAGGTGAACACCGCCCGGCCGCGCACTCCGGACTTCGAGGTGCCGGCGGACTTCTCGCTGGACGCCCACGTGGCGTACTTCCCCTGGCAGTACCGCTTCCATGAACCGCTGGAGGTGACGCTCCAGCTGACGGGGCCGCAGGCCTCGCGCGCGGGCTCGCTGTTCCCGGGCGCGGCGCTGGAGCCGGTGTCGGAGGGCGTGGTGCGGGCCCGCTTCCCGGTGACGTTCCTGGACGGGCTGACGCGCTTCGTCCTGTCGCTGGGGCAGGACTGCCGCGTGGAGGGGCCTCCGGAGGCGCGCGAGCGCCTGGAGCGGATGGCCGCGAACATCCTGGCGAAGCACGCGCCGGTGGAAGGTCAGCGGGTGAGCGCATGAGCAACGTCCACGAGCGGCTGCGCCGCCTGCTGTTCCTCGTCCCCTACGTCTCCAAGCACCCCGGCGTCACGGTGGAGGCCCTGGCCAAGGCCCTCAACATCAGCCGCGAGGATCTGCTGGAGGAGCTGGACCTGCTCACCTGCGTGGGCCGGCCGCCCTTCAACCCGGACGACTACATCGACATCTACGTGGACAACGACCGCGTCTACGTGGACCTGGATCAGCGCCTGTTCGCGCCGCCCCGGCTGACCGCGGGCGAGGCCGCGGCCCTGGCCGCCGCGGCGGAGCTGCTGCGCCCGGCCACCGGCGACGCGCTCCAGAGCGCCCTCACCAAGCTGGAGGGCATCATCCCGCCCGCCGCCCGCGAGCGCTTCCGGGACATGTACCGGAAGATCGACGCCTCCGCGGACGCGCCCCCGGCGCTGGGGCCGCTCACCCGGGCCATCCTGGAGCGGCTGGAGGTGACGTTCGGCTACGCCAGCCCCGGCCGCCCGCCGGAGCCGCGCCGGGTGCGCCCCTACGAGCTGCTCAGCCACCGGGGCCAGTGGTACCTCCAGGGCTTCTGCCACACCCGCCAGGACGCGCGCCTGTTCCGGTTGGATCGCATGGAGGACCTGGCCGTCACCACCACCGCCTTCCAGCCCCCGCCGGACGCCCGCGCGGACGTGCCCAACCCGGCGCGCGGCGCCAGCGAGGCCTCCGTCCGGGTGCGCTTCACCCCCACGGCGGCACCCTACGTGAAGGAGCGCTTCGGCCAGGACGCTCGCCCGCTCGCTGACGGAGGGGTGGAGGTGCGGGTGGCCGGAGACAGTGAGCGCTGGCTCACGCAGTGGGTGCTATCCTTCGGTGGAGAGGCGGAAGTGCTGGAGCCGGCGAGCGCGCGCGCCGCCGTTGCCCGAGCCGTACATGCCTCGATAGGCTCCTAGGACGACATGGCCTTCCAACTGACGATCTCCGAGGGAAAAGACGCCGGCAAGGAGTTCGTCTTCGACCAGGACTCCGTGCTCATCGGGCGCACCTCCGAGTGCGACGTGGTGCTGTACGACCCTGGTATCTCCCGCCGCCACTGCCGCATCTTCAAGGACAGTGACGGCTACGCCGTGGAGGACCAGAAGAGCGCCAACGGCACGGTCGTCAACGGCGCCGCCGTGCAGAAGCGGACCCTGGCGGACGGCGACACGCTGACGCTGGGCCCGGTGACGTTCCTCTTCGCGATCGCCGCGGAGGACGCGCCCACCGGCGAGGACGAGAAGCCCGCGGAGGACGGCGCCAACAGCACGCGCATCGTCTCCATCGACTCCGTGCGCAAGTCGCGCAACAAGAAGGGCGCGGCGCTCGTGCCGGAAGGTGCGGACGAGGAGGACCTGCAGGGCATCCGCGCGGAGTCCACGCGCATGAACATGCGCGCCATCCGCCGGCCCACCTCCAACGCCCAGCGCGCCATCCCGCAGGAGCCGCCTCCGGAAGAGGACGCTCCGGCGGCCATTGAAAAGCCCGCTCCCGCGCCCCCGCCCGCGCGCCGCACCGGCTCCCAGTCCTCCCGCGCGGTGGCCCGCACGCCTCGCGCCGGTGGCGCCAGCGGCGGCGGTGGTGGCCTGTCCGCGGCCGAGCGCGCCCGCATCCGGCGTGAGACGCCGGGTCTGATGGCCAACCTGCGCCTGTTCTGGGCGGAGGCGAACTCCAAGGTCCGCGCGGGCGTGATGGCCGGTGGCGGCGTGGTGGTGCTGGGCCTCTTCGCCCTCGTCGTCTGGCTGGCGAATGGCGTGGACGACAAGATGCCGAAGGGCGAGGAGCCCGTGCGCCTGTCCAACCAGCCCATCAACGACTCGTTCGGCCTGGGTGACGGCGTCACCTGGAACCGGCCGGACATGAAGGTCTTCGAGTGGGAGTTCGTCGCCGCGACGCGCGCGGTGGTCATCCTCCACTACCAGGCCCAGGGCATCTCCAAGGACGAGGTGGTGGTGAGCGTCAACGGCGTGGACGTGGGCAAGGTGCCCCCGGACACGCTGGCCAGCCAGGAGCGCTCGCTGGAGATGATGATCCCGCCTCAGCAGCTGCGTAAGGGCGAGCCCAACCGCATCATCTTCGACAACACCCGCAACCCGCCGGGCGAGGACACCTGGCGCGTGTGGAACGTCTGGGTGGAGCGCGCGCTGCTGCCGGAGCAGCTGACCACGCAGCAGCTCATCGCGAACGCCAGGGATCTCTTCAAGAAGGGCGAAAAGAACTTCCAGACGCCGGACATCGGCGCGCGCAACCGCTACGAGGCCTGGAAGTCCTTCCGCGAGGCGTGGCTGATGCTGGAGGCCCACCCGGACCCGAAGCCGGACCTGTACGACGAGGCCCAGGAAGCCATGAGGCGCGCCCAACTGGAGCTGGACCGCACCTGCTCCAAGCTGCTGCTGGAGGTGGAGGGCTACTACAACCAGGGCCACTTCAAGCAGGCCGCCTTCACGTTGGATCACATGCGCGAGTACTTCCCCGAGTACGACCAGCCGTGCGCCACGCGCGCGGAGAACAAGCGCGTCGAGTTCGGCCTGTAGCCAAAGCCGTTGTCTAACGGACGGTGCAACCCCGCCAGGAAGGCGGGCGGGGCCCGTCCGGGTTGCCGGTCCCTCCCTCCGTTCCCACCCTGAATGGGGTGATGCGTGAGCTGGCGGGGGAGGACGGGCGGACGGAAGGGTTGGTTCCAGCGACGCGCTCGCCGGGACCGGTGCCGGAGCACGGCCCGGTGTGGAGCGCCGGGGTGTCCCGGCGCCTGCTCGCCCGGTACTACCTGCCGCAGCGCCACACCACCCTCCAGGGCAATGCGTGCCGGCTCCTGCGCGACGGCGTGGAGGCCTATCCGGAGATGCTGGAGGCCATCCGCCGGGCGCGCCGCTCCATCCGCCTGGAGACGTACATGTTCGTCACCGACGCGGTGGGCGAACTCTTCGGCCAGGCGCTGGCGGAGGCCGCCGAGCGCGGCGTGCACGTGAAGGTGCTCTACGACGCGGTGGGCTCATGGACCAGCCGCAGGAGCTTCTTCGAAGGCCTGCGCCAGCGCGGCGTGGACGTGCGGGCCTTCAAACCCTTCAGCCTCCAGCGTGGGCTGCGCCACCTGCTGCGCCGGGACCACCGGAAGATTCTCGTGGTGGACGGCACGGTGGCCTTCACGGGCGGGGTGAACATCGCGGCGCACTGGGCCCCGGAGGGGCAGGGCGTGGCCTGGCGCGACGACGTGCTGCGCATTGAAGGCCCCGCGGTGCATGAGCTGGAGCGGCGCTTCCTGGCCACGTGGCGGATGATGTTCCGCGACCGCCTGAGCCGGCTGCGCCGGCGGATCCGCGGCGGGGCCCACGCGCTGGAGGCCCGGCCCCGGAAGGGCGACGTGGGGCTGGCGGTGTTGTCCAGCCGCCGCAGCATCCACCGCGCGTACCTGCACGCCATCCAGCGCGCGCGGCAGAGCGTGCTCATCGCCGCGGGCTACTTCGTGCCGGACCGGCGCATGGTGGCCGCGCTCAAGGACGCGGCGAAGCGGGGCGTGGAGGTGAGCCTGCTGCTCAATGGGGGCAAGAGCGACCACCCGTTCCTCGAGCATGCGACGCGCGCCTTCTACGAGCCGCTGATGGACGCCGGCATCCGCATCTTCGAGTGGCGCCGGGGCGTGTTGCACGCCAAGACCGCCGTGGTGGACGGGGTGTGGGGCACCATCGGATCGTTCAACCTGGAGCGGCTGTCGCTGGCCTTCAACCACGAGGTCAATGCCGTCTTCGCGGACCCCCGGCTGGGGCGCGACCTGGAGGACTCCTTCCGTCTGGATTGTGGCAACTGCCGCGAGGTGGACCTGGCCGTCTTCCGCCGCCGTCCCCTCTGGCAGAAGGCCGTGGAGCGGGTGCTGTACTTCTTCCGCAAGGTGCTCTGAGCGGGTCTGTAAGCCCGGGGTCCCAACCAACCGTCCACCGTCTTCAACGCAGTGCAGGAACCCTTTGCATGCCGGGGGGGACACGCCTAGAAGTTGCGTCATTCCGGCACGGAAGGACGGCAACGCACATGACGGACAGTTTCGGCACCAAGGCCCAGCTCAAGGTGGGCTCGGCGACCTACGACTATTTCAGCCTGGCCACGCTGGCGAAGGCGCACCCGGCGGTCAACCGCCTCCCGTTCTCGCTGAAGGTCCTGCTGGAGAACCTGCTGCGCAACGAGGACGGCCGCGTCGTCAAGCGCGAGCACATCGAGAAGATGCTCGCCTGGGACCCCAAGGCGGCCCCGGAGACCGAAATCTCCTTCCACCCCGCGCGCGTGCTGCTCCAGGACTTCACCGGCGTGCCCGCCGTCGTGGACATGGCCGCCATGCGCGAGGCGCTCGCCGCCATGGGCGGTGACCCGGCGAAGATCAACCCGCGCAACCCGGCGGACCTGGTCATCGACCACTCGGTGCAGATTGATTCGTTCGCCACCACCGCGGCCTTCAAGGAGAACGCGGAGCTGGAGTTCGAGCGCAACCGCGAGCGCTACGCCTTCCTGCGCTGGGGCCAGAGCGCGTTCAAGGGCTTTGGCGTGGTGCCGCCGGACATCGGCATCTGCCACCAGGTGAACCTGGAGTTCCTGGCGCAGGTGACGTTCCGCCAGGGCAGCACCGTGTACCCGGACACGCTGGTGGGCACGGACAGCCACACCACGATGATCAACGGCCTGGGCGTGGTGGGCTGGGGCGTGGGCGGCATCGAGGCGGAGGCGGCGCTGCTGGGCCAGCCCATCACGATGCTGATCCCGCAGGTGGTGGGCTTCAAGCTCACCGGCAAGCTGCCCGCGGGCGCCACGGCCACGGACCTGGTGCTCACCGTCACGCAGATGCTTCGCAAGAAGGGCGTGGTCGGCAAGTTCGTGGAGTTCTACGGCGAGGGTCTGAAGAACCTGTCGCTGCCGGACCGCGCCACCATCGCGAACATGGCCCCGGAGTACGGCGCCACCATCGGCTTCTTCCCGGTGGACGAGGAGAGCTGCAACTACCTGCGCTTCACCGGCCGCCCGGATGACGTGGTGGCGCTGACGGAGGCGTACGCGAAGGAGCAGGGCCTGTGGTTCAAGGCCGGCGCCGAGGAGCCCCTCTTCAGCGACACGCTGGCGCTGGACCTGGCCGCCGTGGTGCCCAGCCTGGCGGGCCCCAAGCGTCCGCAGGACCGCGTGCCCCTGAAGGACATGAAGGCCGGGTACGAGGCGTCGCTCGTGGAGATGCTGTCCGCCGGCAAGAGCAAGGGCGAGGACGACGAGGGCCCCAAGGGCGCCAAGGCCCCCGCGGCCCCGGTGGCCCCGGAGCGGCTGGCCCAGTCCGTCACCGTGAAGGCGGGCAAGCAGAGCTACCAGGTGGGCCATGGCGCGGTGGTCATCGCGTCCATCACCTCCTGCACCAACACGTCCAACCCGGCGGTGCTGGTGGCCGCGGGCATCCTGGCGAAGAAGGCCGTGGAGAAGGGCCTCAAGCCGCAGCCCTGGGTGAAGACGTCCCTGGCCCCGGGCAGCCGCGTGGTGACCGAGTACCTGCGCGACGCGGGCCTGCTGCCCTACCTGGAGGCCGTGGGCTTCCACGTCGTGGGCTACGGCTGCACCACCTGCATCGGCAACTCCGGCCCGCTGCCGGAGGCCGTGTCCAACGCGGTGGTGGAGGGCGACCTGGTGGTGGCGGCGGTGCTGTCCGGCAACCGCAACTTCGAGGGCCGCATCAACCCGCACGTGCGCATGAACTACCTGGCGAGCCCCCCGCTCGTGGTGGCGTACGCGCTGGCCGGTGAAGTGGGCCGCGACCTGGACAACGAGCCGCTGGGCACCGACCCCAACGGCCGCCCGGTGTTCCTCAAGGACATCTGGCCGTCCAACGAGGAGATCAAGGAGACCATCCGCACGGCCGTGAAGCCGGAGCAGTTCCGCAGCCAGTACGCGAACGCCATGGAGGGCGACACGCTCTGGCAGCAGCTCCAGGTGAGCAAGGGCTCCACGTTCAAGTGGGATGACAAGTCCACCTACGTGCGCAAGCCGCCCTTCTTCGAGAACCTCCCGAAGGAGCCCAAGGCGGTGCAGGACATCAAGGGCGCGCGCGTGCTGGCGCTCCTGGGTGACTCCGTCACGACGGACCACATCTCCCCGGCGGGCAACATCGCCAAGACGAGCCCCGCGGCGAAGTACCTCATGGCGGAGGGCGTGGAGCCCAAGGACTTCAACTCCTACGGCGCGCGCCGCGGCAACCACGAGGTGATGGTGCGCGGCACCTTCGCCAACATCCGCCTGAAGAACCTGCTCGTCCCCGGCGTGGAGGGCGGCGTCACGGTGCACATCCCCACGCGTGAGCGGATGAGCATCTACGACGCGTCCATGAAGTACCAGGCGGACGGCACGCCCCTGGTGGTGCTGGCGGGCGCCGAGTACGGCACCGGCTCCAGCCGCGACTGGGCGGCCAAGGGCACGCAGCTGTTGGGCGTGAAGGCCGTCATCGCCAAGAGCTTCGAGCGCATCCACCGCTCCAACCTCGTGGGCATGGGCGTGCTGCCCCTGCAGTTCGAGGCGGGCCAGGACGCGCAGTCGCTGGGCCTCACCGGCCACGAGACGTTCGAAATCACCGGCGTCGCGGACGGCCTCGCGCCGCAGAAGAAGCTCACCGTGAAGGCCATTGGTGAGAAGGGCCCCATCGAGTTCACGGCGGTGTGCCGCATCGACACGCCCAACGAGCTCGACTACTACCGCAACGGCGGCATCCTCCAGTACGTGCTGCGCCAGCTCGCCAAGGCGTAAGCAGGCGCGACACACTGGTTTCGCGGCCCGGCCGCCCTCGCTTCATGGGAGGGGCTGCCGGGCCGTCGTCTTTTCCGCGGCTACTCCGCGCGCAGGCGCGTCCAGGCGGCCACGTAGCGCGACAGGCGCTCGGCGTCCTTCGGTGTGACGTCCTTCAGCCGGCGCACGTCCATGTTGTCCTCCAGGTCCGCCAGCTTCACGCGGCGGGCCAGGGGGTGGGGACGCAGCCGTTCGATGAAGGCCTCGTAGCTTTCGCCCTCGCGCTTCGTCAGGCAGTCCAGCGCGGACAGCACGTCCTCCGGGTAGCCCAGGCCGCGCAGGCGCTCCAGCGTGTACGGCGTGTCCTCCACCACGTCGTGGAGGATGGCCACGGTGCGCTCCGCGTCGGATGACAGACGCAGCATCACCCGCATGGGGTGGAGGATGTAGGGCTGTCCTGCCTTGTCGCGCTGACCCTGGTGCGCGGCCACCGCCAGGGCGATGGCGTCTTCGAGCGTGGGCATGGGCGGAAGCTTCTCACGCCCGGCGGACGGCTCAACGGTTGAGGTTGCCGGAGCCCGTGCCGCCCGCCGTCTGCGCCGTGTAGGCGTGGCCGCCGCCGTTGTACTGGAGGATGCCCTCCACGGCGAGCGCGTTGGGGTCCAACTGGTTGCTGTTACCCCGTCGCGGAATCATCGTCTCGCTGATGCAGATGGCGCCCACCACCACCTGTTGATCATTGTCGCGGTTCCACTCCGGGGCGAGCGGCTTGAACTCGTCCTCGTTGTCCCGGATGTAGAGGTACACGTCGTCCTTGCCGTCCCCGTCCAGGTCCGCGAACAGCGCGGGGTTGACCGTCTTGATGGCCGCGCGGCCGGCGGCGGTGCGCGGGTTGGCGGGCGCGGTGTTGGTGGGCGAGGCGATGGGGTCGTAGGCGCCTGGCGTGCTCAGGAAGGTGTTCCACTGGGCGTAGTTGCGGCCGAAGTAGCCGCGCGCCAGCTGCAGGCCGCTCTCCGCGCAGCCCTGACGCTGGCCCGCGCGGCTGGACGTCACTGCGCGCGTGCGCTCGCTGCTGGCGTAGGCCATCACGCCCGCCACCAGGCCCAGGAGCACGGTGACGAGCAGCACGACGAGCAGCAGCGTGGCGCCGCGGGTGGAGCGGGACGAAGCGCGTGGGGACATGGCGGAGGGCCTCACGGAGGACGGATTCACAGGCTGGCGGCGGCCAGGTTGGGCAGCTCCGCCCGGCGCGAGAAGAGGCTGCGGAAGTAGCCGTCCGCGGGGGCCGCGGCCGGGGTGTGGTTCTCCACCGCGATGGGCAGGTCCTCGGACAGGACGGACTTGCTCTGCGTGTCGCGCCGGGGCGAGCGGCCGGTGGCCACCACGCTGATGCGCACCGAGCGCAGGCCCGGCGTGTACTCGGGCTTGAGGCCGTTCTGGAAGTCGTAGCGGGTGGGGTCGCCCGTGTTGGTGGCGTCGATGCCGAACGCCACCTGGAAGTCCTCCACGAAGTCCTGCACCACCACCGGGTCGGCCATGTCCACGAAGGGGCGCCCCGACACGTCGCTGTCGGGGATGCCCTCCGCGCGCATCAGCGCCTTGCGGCCGTTGCTCGCGTTCGTCCCGATGAAGAAGTGCAACAGCCGCACGGGGTACACCAGGTCGCCCTTCTGGAAGCCGCCCTTGTGGGGCGCGTTGGAGAAGCCCGGCACGCCGAGCTCCAGGTAGTTCACCGTGGCCGTGGGCGGGGTGCTCATCACCGAGGTCTGGGTGAGCAGCGCGGCGCTCTTCATGTTGCTGGCCACCAGCATGGGGTTGGCGGGCGCGGTGCCGGCGAACGTGCCCATGCAGTTGACCTCCAGCGCGCCGGTGCCCGGCTTCACCACCGTCATCGCCGCGCCCGGCGCGCAGTCGCGGCCCAGGTAGTTGCGGTCCGGCACCACCAGCCACAGGTCGTCGCTGCCGTCCGCGCCAGGCACGTTGCCCGTCGTGGTGGCGGCGAGCACGCCCGCGCCCGCACCGTCACCGCCGAAGACGGGGTTGATGCGCTGGGGCATCCCGCTGGAGACCACCCAGAGGCCCTCGGACATACCCGCGCCGGCCTGGCGCACCGCCGACAGCAGCGTCTCTCCCGCGAGCCGCGCGTGGTCGTGGCTGTCCGCCACGTGCTCCGTGTTGTGCACCACGCGCCCGCCCGCGAGGAGCAGGGCCGTGGCCGCCGCCAGGATGATGGTGGTGAGCGCCGCGGCCACCATCGTCTCCAACAGCGTCATGCCGCGTGCCTGCGTCTGGAACCTCGACCGGATCCTCATTGGACGAAGACCTCGCTGTGCACGATGGCGCGCTCCAGGCTGTCGCCCTTGCGGTACGCGCGCGTCCAGAAGGTGAAGGGCAGCGCCCCGGCGGGCACCATCGCCTGGGCCGCGGGCGGCAGGTCCAGGGGCAGCCCCTTCGTCACCAGGACCTCGCGGCAGTAGACGTCGCGGGGCAGCACCGTGTCCGGGGTGGCGGTGGTGCAGGGCGTGCCGGCGGGCACGTCCAGCGCGGGCTCCACCTGACCCGTGGGGCGCACGCGGAAGTACGCGCCCGTGCCGATGTCGCCCGTCTGAGGCACGCTGGGGTCCAGCACCCAGGGCAACGTGGCCAGGGCCACGTCCGGCGGGAAGAGGGCGGGCCGGGGGACGGCCTGGTTCGCCAGGTCCATCTTGGACGCGAGCCACAGCCGCTGCACGCGCGCCTCCAGCAGCATGCGCCGGCCCTGGAGCACCTGGCCGTCCTTCACGTCGCGGGTGGCGGCCACCATGCCCATCACCGCGCCCACGGCGGCCAGCGCCAGGACGCACATGGCGATGAGCACCTCCAGCAGGCCGCTGCCGCGCCGGGCGGTGGAAGAGGGAAGGGCTCTCATTCGAGGAACCTCTGGCTCCAGTTGAGCAGCTGGTAGAGCACGCCGTTGTTGCCGGCCACGGAGTCCTTCGCGTTGGGGCTGGAGGCGCCGGTGCTGGTCGCGTTGTCGATGCGCGTGACGCGCAGGGCGCTCACCTCCGCGCCCACCACGTAGTCCGTGGACCCGCCGCCGCTGTCGCGGTGGTAGACGGCCACGCCGCCGTAGTTGGCCAGCGTCGCGCCGCTCATGGGCTGGATGCCCGCCTGCGTGGCCGCCGTGTTGCCCAGGTCGATGCTGTAGGTGTGGCCGCCGACGGACGCGCTCAGCAGCATGGGGTCGTTCACGGACTCCTCCGCGGTGCTGAAGTACGCGGTGCGCCCGGCGATGGTGATGTTGCCGTAGACGTGCTCGGGCGCGGGGAAGATGAGCGGGAAGGGCGCGGGCTCCTGGAGCACGCCGTAGGTGTTCGCCTCCGTGTTGGCCAGGTTCGCGTTGATGAGCGAGCCGTCCAGCCGCTTGCCGTCCATGCCCAGGGGCAGCCGGAGCTCCGCGTCCAGCAGCAGCGCGTGGAAGCGGCCTCCCACCGTGTCCGGCACCCAGTCCATGCCGGCGGTGCCCACCAGGGCCACCACCTTGCCCTTGAACTGGCCGAAGGCGGAGGTGTTCGCCGCGTCGAGCGGAATGCGCGCCAGGCCCACGTTGGTGCTGATGGGCTGGCTGGTGACGGGCAGCCCGCCGATGTTCATCGCCGAGTACTTGCAGGGCGTGGCCTCCGTGCACACGGGGCCCGTGCGCGCCACGTTGACGTTCATTCCGGTGGACGCGTCCAGCTCCCAGAGCCGGCCCTCCATGTCACCCACGTAGAGGCGCGCGGCGCCGCTCGAGTCCTGCGACACGGTGGGCGCGGCGGGCGCGCTGTTGTCCACGCTGCTGGTATAGGCCTGCTGCCACTGCCACAGCTTCTGGCCGGTGGCCACGTCGATGGCGAACACCTGCACGCCCTTGGCGGGAGAGCCGGGGGAGCCCGCCACCGGCAGCGCGCCGGAGCTGCTGGAGGCGACGAAGACGGCGTACACGGGCTCCATGCCCAGCCGGCCCACGCCCACGGACAGCCCTCGCGAGCCGCCCAGGCCGCTGTAGTCATAGAGGCCGCTCGGCTGACGGCCCGGGTCCGCGCGCGGCGGCAGGAGGAAGAGGCTCGAGTCCTCGTCCCAGGTGTACGTCCAGTCCAGGCCGCCCTGGCCCTTGTCCGCCAGCGTCACCGCGGAGTTCGGCGCGCTGGCGGTGGCGTAGTGGCTGCCCACCAGGTGCCACAGCAGCACGGGCTTGAGCGGGTTGGTGACGTCCAGCGCGAACAGGTCGCGCCCCGTCTGGCCCACGTTGGCGACGAGCACGGTGTGCCACTCGCGGCGGCCGGTGCCCACGAAGTCCGCGAACACGTCGAAGACGGCGGGCGCGCTGTTCACCCGCGCGGTGTTGTTGCGCAGGCCCGCCAGCTGCGTGGCCGGCAGGAAGCTCCAGAGCTCCGTGCCCGGCGGGGGCGTGGTGCCGGTGCGGAAGCGCTGGGCGAAGTCCGTCTTGAAGCGCGCGCTGGCGTCCGGGTTGGGGAAGTTCAGGCTCTGCGCGGGGCCGTCATATCGCGCGCCGCCGGAGACGTAGAAGGCGTGCACCTGGCCGTCCAGGCCCGCCGCGTAGGCCACCGTGGGCCGGGCGGCATTGGTGTCCGGGATGTGGGGGCTGGCCGTCACCACCACGGGCGACGAGTGGATGAAGCCGCCCAGGTGCGCCTTGTTGTCCGCGTCGTCGTTGTTGCACTGGGTGATGGAGGGCTCGAGGATGGGCGTCTCGTTGGCGCCGTCGCGGCCGGACTCCGTGGCATAGCAGTAGCCGCGCACCCGCTGGAGCATCATCGCCACCGCGTTGAAGTCCACGTACAGCTGCGTCTTGTTGATGAGTTCGTTGGTGACGCCGAAGTCCGCCCCGCCCAGCTGCGGTGAGTACTGCGTCGCCTGCTGCAGGTCGCAGACGCCGTCCGGGCCCTTCACGAAGTCGTAGCGGAAGCTGCCGTCACGCGTCGTGGCGCGGCCGAGCTTCAGCACGTCCACGCAGCCGGTATTGGGGGCCGAGCCGTAGCTGCGGTTGATGCGCGTGCCGGAGACCTCCTCCGGCTGCCAGCCCACCTGCATCACCCCGTGCGGCGCGGTGCGGCCGGAGCCCAGCGACGGGTTCACCGTCACCTCGCCGCCGAAGTAGGTGAAGAGGTTGCGGTCGCCGGGCGCGGGCATGCGCGCGTCCGCGTTCCACAGGGTGCCGTCCGACAGCGAGTTCTCCCCCGTGGACAGCGCATCCCCGCCAATGAGCGAGTGCGCGCGCAGCGTGCCCGGGTAGTAGGGGAACACCCAGTGCGAACCCTGCGCGGGCGTGTACGTGTCCGCGCCGGGCGGGTAGCCCGTCACGGCGTTGTAGGACGTCTTGAACAGCAGGGCGCGCGAGCCGTTGGTGTCGCTGCCGTTGGTGTCGTCCAGCGCGACGGGCGCGGACACGGTGCGCTCGCTCTGCAGCGGTTCGCTTCCCAGGTTGAGCAGCGTGTTGAGCACGATGCGCGTGCCCGCGACGCTGTCCTTGAAGTCATGGCCCGCCAGATAGACGATGGTCGCCTTCTGCGGATCATTGTCCTTCTGGTTGAAGGAGAAGAAGTCGTTGCCGCGAAGGGTGTGCGCCGCCACGTGCGTGGGGTTGTCGTACTGGTTGCCCGTGGCGTAGTTCACCCAGCTCACCGCCAGCCGCCGCACGCCGTTCTTGAAGGTCGTCCGGTAGTTCTCCGTCTCGCCCGCCACGTTGTTGAAGCGGAAGTCACCCAACTGGGAGAAGGGGTCGCCCGGGTTGGGGTAGAGGATGCAGGCGGGCCGGGGCGAGGACTCGTTCATGTAGTCCGGGTCCGTGCAGTTGCGGCCGTCCCAGTTCTTGCCGCTGCCGCCGAGCTTGTTCTTCTCGAAGAGGTCTTCGCCCTGGAAGCGCGTGGAAGGCACCAGCCCTCCGCCCACCTTGTCGGTGTGCTCGTAGGACCAGATGCTGGTGCACTCGGCGAACAGGCCGTTGCCGCGCTGGTTGGTGAAGTAGGCGATGTTGTTGAGGACGTTCTCCGCCTGGTTTCCGGCGCCGTCGCCGTTGGAGCGGTACTCGGCGCGGGTGCTGTCGCCAATCTGCCAGTGCGGCGCCCAGAACACGCGGTAGCGCGGGCGCTGGGTGGCGGGGTCCACGGCGTTGAGCAGGCCGTTGGGGAACGCCGTGGTGGAGATGAGGTCCGCGTTGGCGTGGAGCGCGTCGTAGATGAGGCCGGGCCGTCCGCCGTTGAGGCTGCAGCCGCTGGTGGTGCCCTGCGGGCAGCCGCCCGCGCCGTTGAAGTCCAGGCCCGCGTTGCGCAGGTAGTCGTCCAGCATGCCGCCCTTCACGAACGACTTGTCCGTCGCGTTGTCGTCGTCCAGGTCCAGCAGGGCGATCTTCGGAGGCACGCGGTTCAACCGCCGGCCAATGGGCGCGTTGAACTCGATGGTGGCCTGGTGCATGCGCACGTAGAAGCAGCCGCTGCCGTTGCTGAACGTGTTGCAGCTACACGTCGTGCGGAACTTGTTCGGCGCGTCCGCCCCGGCGGAGGAGTTCAGGAAGTCGAGCGCGTTCTTCGCGTCCTTCGCGTCGATGATGAACGCGCCGCCCATGTACTGGACGTCGCGGAAGCCGCTGGCGGTGTTGAGCGTCGTGGCCGTGAAGTTCGGCCGCGCCTGGTTCGTGCTGGTGGTGAAGTTGTCGATGTTCGCTTCGGGGAACAGGCCGCTCGAGGGCAGCGCCTGCAGGGGCGGCACCGGCACGACGGGCGCCGCGTCCGCGCGGGAGATGTGGAAGTCGCAGCCGTCATTCCAGCTGGGGTCGTTCCACTGGCCGTTGTGCGGCAGGGGCGGCAGGTGCTTGTTGGTGGGCACGCAGCGGTTGGGGGACCGCTTCGTGTCGTCGATGGCCAGGTACACCGTCACCGGGTGGTTGGCGTTGAAGCCGCCCGCCTCGTTGGACTGCAACAGGCGCCACACCAGGCCGTAGGCCGACAGGCTTCCACAGCCCTGCTGGAAGGTGGCCTGCTCCGGAATGATGAGCGCGCCCTGGCTGAAGGTGACGATGTCCGTCGCGGACGCCGGCAGCGCCGTCAGCAGCGCCAGGCCCAGCAGGATTCGCCGCGCCGCGGAAATTCTGGGGGAGATGGAGGCCAAGGGTTCACCGGGGGTTGGGGACCGACTGACCCCCTCGGGGTCGGGGGTCACCCTCGGCTTGTGCACACCGTGTGCCCCGGCGTGGGGGACTCCCGTGCGAGGGGAGCTTTGGAAAGAAACCGTGTGGCTGTGGGGGGGCGACGTCAGCGGCTACGCAAAGCTTGCGAGGTCCGCACGTCGTGCGTAGCGGCGGAGGCCTGGTCGCCTAATCCGCGAGCTTGCCGCCCCGGCCGGCCTTCTTCTCGGAGGTGCGCTTCTTGTCCTCCAGGCGCCGGCGCTTGGAGCCCAGGGTGGGGCGGGTGGCCTTGCGGACCTTGGGGACGAAGGTGAGGGCCTGCAGGCCGGCGCGCAGGCGGCGCATGGCGGCGTCCTTGTTCTGGGACTGGCTGCGGCGCTCGGTGGCGGTGACGGACAGCTCCGTGGGCGGGTGGCTGAGGCGCACGCCGCTGGCGGTGGTGTTGCGGTGCTGGCCGCCGGGTCCGGAGGCGATGAAGAACTCCACGTCGCAGACCTTCAGCAGGGCCTCGTCATCCAGGGCGAGGGCCTCCCGGGCGGCCTGGCGTCGAGCGGGTGCGATGGGTGTGGTCGGCGGCGTCATGGCGGTCCTCAAGTTAGCGCCGCGAAGACGCCACCGGTACCCCGCGCCTGACACCGGGCGGCGCGGGGCCTGCTCAGGTGAAGTTCAGGTTGAAGGTAAAGCCCGTCTTGGCGGTGCGCCGGGTCTCGTCGGTGGCCACGAACTTCACCACGTAGGGCAGCACGGAGAGGGAGCGGTCCGTGGTGACGCGCACCTGCGCGGTCGTCTCGCCCGGGGCCAGGGTGACGGGGTCGGAGCCGAGCCGCGTCGTGCCGGGGGTATCCAGCGTGATGGTGAGCGCGCCGGTGAAGCCCTCCGCGCGTGTCACCGTCACCGTCACCTGGGCGGACTGGCCGGGCGCCACGTTCACCTGCCGGGGCTCCACGGCGATGGAGAAGTCCTCGTTGGGCTCGGGGGGCTCCAGGATGATCAGGGAGATGTTGCCCCGGGCAGTGACGTTGTTGGCCGGGTCCTCCGCGACGAGCTGCAGCGCGTTCACGCCGTAGCTCGTGACGCTGGGGGCCACCGTGATGGTGGCGGTGGTTCTGGCGAGGGTCTCTCCCTCCGGGAGGGAGAAGTCCGGGCCGAAGGTGACGCCCTCGGGAGCGATCGCCGCGCGCACGCGCACCTCGCCCAGGTTGTCCGCGATGCGCTGGATGGCGAGGTCATAGGGGACGGAGTCGCCGGGCGCGGTGGTGACGGTGTCCTGGCCTCCCCAATCCAGGTGGTAGTAGGGCGTGTTGCCGCCACAGCCCAGGGCCAGCGCGCAGGCGAGGACGGCGAGACGGGGGAGGGAACGCGGCATGGGAGGGCTCCAGGGGTGGTGAAGCGGGGTTGAGCATGGGGCCGGGGCGAACGGGCCCGCAAGCGTCCCCGGGGAAGACGGGCGTCAGCGGAACAACGAACAGGCGGCGAGATAAGTCCCGACGTGGGCCTCCAGCGACGGCGCCAGCGGCCGCGCGTAGCCGCCGCCCAGCGTGAGCACCACGGGGAGTCCGCGTTCCTTCGCCGCGCGCATGACGCGCAGGTCGCGCTCGCGCAGCCCCGCGTGGGTGAGCGAAAGCCGGCCCAGGGTGTCCTCCTCCAGCGGATCCACGCCGGCCTGGAAGAAGAGCAGGTCGGCGTGGGCGGACTCCAGGACGTGGGGCAGGTGCGCGTCGAGCGCGGCCAGGTACTCTGCGTCCCCCACGCCGTCCTCCAGCCCCAGGTCCAGGTGGGAGGAGTGCTTGCGGAAGGGGAAGTTGTGCTCGCCGTGCATGGAGAAGGTGAAGACGGACGGGTCGCCCGCGAAGGTGGCCGCGGTGCCGTTGCCCTGGTGCACGTCCAAGTCCACCACCACCGCGCGGCGGATGGCCCCTTCGGCCTGGAGCACGCGGATGGCCACGGCGATGTCGTTGAAGACACAGAAGCCCTCCCCGTGGTCCGGGAAGGCGTGGTGCGTGCCGCCGGCCAGGTTCGCGCCGAAGCCGTCCTCCAATGCGGCGCGGGCGGCGGCCAGGGTTCCGCCCACGGACGCGCGCGCGTTGTCCACGAGCCTCAGGGACCAGGGGAAGCCCAGCCGGCGCAGCTCCGCGCCGGTGAGGGTGCCGCCGAAGAAGGCGTCCAGGTAGCGCGGGGTGTGGACGCGCTCCAGTTCATCGCGCTCCGCGCGAGGGGCCTCGTGGAAGGCGGCGGGGGGAAGGATGCCGCGCTCGAGCAGGATTTCGCGCAGCAGTCGGTACTTCTCCATGGGGAAGCGGTGCCCGTCGGGCAGGGGGACCAGGTACCGGCCGATGTGGAAGACGCGCACGGACCCGGGGCGTAACGCCCGTTCCGGAGGGGTGCAACCGGGGGCGTAGAACTTCCGGCGGGCCTGTCCGTTACAGGAGCAGGCGGCGCGGATGTGCCCGCCGCGCAAGCCCGTCATCCGGAGCCCACCCATGAACCTGAAGCCCCTCTCGCGGGCCGTCCTGACGGCCGCGCTCGCCACCGGTCTGTCCGCCACCTCCGCCTGGGCCGTCACGCCCGTCCGCACGCCGTCGTCCACACAGAAGCCCGCCGCTTCGGAGAAGCCCTTCGTGAAGGGGGCGCCCACGAAGCCCACGGACACGCCGGCCACCGGCCCCCAGACGCCCACGGGGCAGGGCACGCAGGCTCAGGCCCAGGGGCAGGACGCGCAGGCCCAGCCGCAGGGCCCTCGGCCTGAAATCGAAGTGGCGTTCGTGCTGGATACGACGGGGTCGATGGGCGGCCTGCTGGAGGGCGCCAAGCAGAAGATCTTCTCCATCGCGTCGCGCATCGCGAAGGGCAAGCCCACGCCGCACTTGAAGGTGGCGCTCGTGGCGTACCGGGACCAGGGGGACGCGTACGTGACGAAGCGCTTCGACCTGAGCGACGACATGGACTCCATGTTCGCGGAGCTGCGCAAGCTGGAGGCGAACGGGGGCGGGGACTTCCCCGAGCACGTGGGGCGCGGCCTGGGCGAGGCCGTGTCGCTGCTCAAGTGGAGCCAGGACCGCGAGGTGATGAAGGTCATCTTCCTGGTGGGCGACGCGCCCCCCGCCCAGCGCGAGGCCGCCTGGGACTTCAAGCTCTGGTCCAAGCGCGCGAAGGAGCGCCACATCGTGGTGAACACGGTGCGCTGCGGCGCGGACCCCACCACCGAGGACTCCTGGCGCTACGTGGCGAAGCTGACGGACGGCACCTTCGACTCCATCGACGCGGCGGGCGGGATGGTGGCGGTGGCCACGCCCTTTGACGCGGAGCTGTCTCGCGTGAACGCGGAGCTGGCGTCGAAGACGCTGTACGGCGGACGCGCGGAGGCCCAGGCCGTGAACCGCGCCCGCGCGGAGGCGACCAAGGGCATGGCCGCGGAGGCCGTCGCGGACCGCATCAGCTTCATGAAGGAGAGCCGGGGCGTGGGCAAGAGCGCCGCCAGCGCCGGGGCGGTGAGCAGCGCGCCCGCGGCCGTCGCGGGCGGCGTGGACCTGCTGGAGAAGCCGGCCGCGCTCGCCACCCTCAAGGACGACGAGCTGCCCCAGGAGCTCAAGGGCCTCAAGAAGGAGGCGCAGGCCGCGAAGGTGAAGCAGCTGGCCGACGAGCGCAAGGTGCTGGAGGAGAAGGTCGCGAAGCTCGCCACCGAGCGCGACCAGTGGCTCACGAAGAACGCCCCCACCAAGGAGGACGCCTTCGACGCCAACGTGATGAAGAGCGTGAAGACGCAGGCCGCGAAGTTCGGCGTCACGTACTGAGTGACGCCCCACGCTTCCGGGCGGTTACTCGCGCGTCACCGCCCGGAGCACGATTTCACGACGCTGATCCAACAGCCGCATCGCCCAGGGCCGCGTCATCCGGTAGACGCCGAAGTGGAGCACGGCGAAAGCGAGGATGAAGGCCACGGACTGCCAGCCCGGCCCGTCCTTCCCCGCGGCCCGCAGCGCATGGCCAAACGGCATGCAGCCCACGCTGGCCGCGAGGATGCCCAGCATGGAAGCGGTGAGGGGGATGCGGTCGCGCCGCTTGAGGCTCGCGTGGAACTTCACCGGGAAGTACAGCGACAGGAAGTTGCCCGCGGCCAGCAGCATGGGCACCACCGCCGCCACCGCGGCCATGGCGCACAGGAAGTCCACGAGCGTGCCCGTGCCGAAGTACACCCGGTAGAAGGCGCCCACCAGCACCGCCATCCCCAGCGCCGCCACGCCCTGCACCCGGTTCTTCGCGCGCAGCACGTCCGCCAGGTTCATGGGCGCCGCCAGGAACACCGCGAAGCCGTGCCCGTCGTACGCGAAGGTGTTCTGCGAGAAGGTGGACGCGATGACCACCGCGCCGTAGATGCTCAGGCCGCCCATCACCCACGCGTCCGCGCTGCCGCCCAGCAGGTACACGAAGAGGTCCCTGCCGGAGAGCAGCTTCAGCAGGATGGCCAGGATGAAGGGCACCGCCGCCAGCAGCCTCGCGCGCGGGTTGCGCCACAGGTCCAGCACCTCGCGGCGCAGGAGCGTGTCGAAGCGCGAGCCCGTGGTGGCGAATGGATCGCTGTCCTTCCCGTCCCCCCGGTCACCGCCGGAGCGGCCTCCCGCCTGCCGGTGGAAGCGCATCAAGAGCGCGTACGCCACCGTCATGCCCATGCCGGTGAAGAACAGGAGCCCGAAGGCCTCCAGCATCGCGATGCCCACGCGCCCGTGCGCCAGCTGTCCCAGCCCGTCACCGAAGAAGCCCGGCGGCACCTGGCTGAGCGCCACCGCCGCGTTGATGATGAGGCTCATGTCCAGCGCGCCCACGCCCGCCTCGCCCACGCTGGTGAGCCACGACGTGTCGATGGGCGGGATGAACGACGCGGCGACGAGGAACGCCACCATGCCGCCGCCCATGATGCGCGCGCTGTGCTTCGCCCTCAGCACGTTGATGACCGTGTAGAGGCCCACGCGGCTCCACGCCGCGCAGAAGAGCGCGAACAGCACGTAGAGCACCGCCGCCAGCCACGGTGACGCCAGCCGGTGGCGCGACGCATAGCCCACCGCCGCGCCGGTGAGGGGCGCGTAGAACACCAGCGCGCGCGGCTCGAAGAGGCTCGCCACCGTGGAGCCCATCAGCAGCCGGAACGGTGAGATGGGGAACGCGGCGTAGCGCGACAGCTCGGAGTGGTCATCCACGCCCGCGGACAACAGCGGCCACGTCACCCAGGTGGCGGCGGTGACGAAGCACAGCAGGTTGAGGATGAAGTACGGCCACACGTTGCTGTGCACGATGAGCGGCATCCGCATCAGCTTGAAGAAGCTCAGGCCCAGCAGCACGCCCGGCGCGCTGGAGCCCACGAACGCGGCCACCGCGAGCAGGCGGCTCCTGCCCGGGCCCTGGTTGAGGCCCAGGTGCAGGCGCAGGCCCCAGAGCAGCAGCAGGTGCTGGAAGAAGCCGGGGACCTTCGGACGCGGGCGGCTCACGCGGACTCCCGGCGCAGCGGCGCCACGTTCGCCGCGGGCTCGCCATAGAATGACAGCTTCGCGTTGCGCGCGGCGGGCACGGCGATCAGCTTCTCGAACACCGCCTCCAGCGTGGACACGCCGTGGCGCTGACGAAGCTGCTCCACCGGGCCCTGGTCCAACATGCGCCCGCCCCGGATGACGCCCGCGTGCGTGGCCAGCCGCTCGGCGATCTCCAGCACGTGCGTGGTGAGCAGCAGCGTCACGCCCCGGCGGGACAGCTCGCGCAAGAGCTCGCGGATGACGCCCGCGGCGAGCACGTCGATGCCCTCGAAGGGCTCATCCAGCAGCACCAGCTCCGGCGCGTGGATGAGCGCCGCGGCGATGGCGAGCCTGCGGCGCATGCCCTTGGAGTACTCCGCCACCAGCGCGCCCGCCTTGTACGTGAGCTCCGTCAACTCCAGCAGCTCCACCGCGCGCGACGCGGCCTCCGCGCCGTCCAGTCCGTACATGCGCGCGCAGAAGGTGAGGTACTGACGGCCGGTGAGGCGCTCGAAGAGGCTCAGCTCCTCCGGCACCACGCCCACGCGCTGCTTCACGTCCAGGGGCCTGGCCACGGCGTCCACGCCGAGCATTCGGATGGTGCCCTGATCAGGCCCGTACACGCCGGTGAGCAACGCGATGGAGGTGGACTTGCCGGCGCCGTTGGGGCCGAGGAACGCGTAGAAGGCGCCCCGTGGAATCTGAAGCTCCAGGCCGTCCAGCGCGGCGAAGGTGCCGAAGCGCTTGACGAGGCCGTGGGCGTCGATGGCCAGCTCTTGGCCGGCGGGTTCAACAGGAGGGGGCGTCATGAAGGACGCCATCACACCATGCACCGTGGGGTCGCCCACAATCCTCGGGTTGACGGATGGTGCGGCCCGCCGAGCGCTTCCCGACTCAGTGCACCATGGCCACCTCCGGCGGCCCGACGATCTGCTGCACGGTGGTGCGCACCTTGTCCAGGTCCACCGGCTTGGAGATGTAGCCGGCGGCGCCCACCAGCTCCGCCTCCCACTCGAAGCCGTAGCCGGAGATGATGATGATGGGCAGGTTGCGCGCCCTGGGCATCTTCTTGAGCGCGTCCAGCAGGCCCCAGCCGCTCATGACGGGCATGCGCAGGTCCAGCAGCACGGCGCCCGGGATGTCGTCCTCCAGAAGGTCCAGTGCCTCGCGGCCGTTCTTGGCCTCGATGGTGGCATAGCCCATCTCCTGGAGGGCATCGCAGATGAGCGTGCGGTGACTCGCGTCGTCGTCGACGACCAGGATGAAGTTCGACATGGGCTTGAGCCTCTGGAGTGGCGGCGTCTGCTTGGGGACCGCGATTCTATGGGGACGAAGATGGGAATGCCCCTTCCATTGCGGAAGGGCCTGCGTTTCTTTTCAACATTCCCCATAGAGCGACAGCGTGTTGCCGCCCAGCACCCCCGCGAGCGCGGCCTCGTCCAGCCCCAGCCCGGCGAGCGCCCGCAGCTCCCGGTCCCATGCATAGGGGATGTTGGGGAAGTCCGTCCCATAGAGGATGCGCTCGGGCCGGACCTCCAGCGCCTTCCGGGGAAGGGGCACGGGGAAGTAGCCGCCCACCGCCATGGTCGTGTCCAGCCAGAGCGTGTCATGGCGCTCCAGGAGGCGCGCGTACGCGTCGAACTCGTCCGCTCCCAGGTGCGGCACGCACAGCTTGAGCGTGGGATGATCCTCGAGCACACGCTCCACCCGCTCCGCGGCGCAGAGTTGGTGCGGATCCACCGGGTACCGGGCGCTGGAGGGCTCCCGCCCCGAGTGCATCACGAGCGGCTTGCCCGCCCGGGCGCACGCTTCGTAGAGCTCGTGCAGCTGGGGCGCGTCCGGGGAGAAGGCCTGCACGTGGCAGTGCAGCTTCACGCCCTTCAGTCCCAGGGCGAACGCCTCCTCCAGGATGGCGACGGCGCCGGGCTCGCCCGGGTACACGGTGCCAAGGCCGATGACGCGGGGCTCGGCCTTCGCCACCTCCGCCACGAAGGCGTTGAGCGCGCGCGCCATGCCCGGCTTGTGGGCGTAGTGCAGGGCGACCACGCGCTCGACGCCCCGGGACAACAGGAAGGACAGCACGCGGGGCGTGTGCAGTTTGTAGCGGATGGGCCAGCCGTAGCGGTCGAACCAGCGCCACACCGCCTCGAAGACGCGATCAGGGAACAGGTGCACGTGCGCGTCCACGACGGGCGGCAGGCCGGGGTCCACGCGGGGCCCTTCCTCGTCAGCCAGCGCGGGCATGGGCATCTGGATGCCCTGCTCCCGCCAGGTCGCGGCCGGCGAGGACGCCAGGCACGGCACCGGCGCGTCGGCGTCCTCGTGCTCGCTGTGATCGTGCTCTGAAGGAGGCTCCCGGGGGGCCGTCATCCGCCCGTGCCCGGGCCGGAGGGCTTCTTCGCGTCCTCCTCGTCCAGGCGCCGCAGGTAGCTGTTGTGCGCGTAGCCCTGGCGCTCCAGCCGCTGCGACTCGATGGCGTCCGCGACCTTCGAACACACCTGGCCGAGCATGCGCAGGGACTCGGCGATCAACCGCTCCGCGTGATCCTGCGCGCTGGCGGACGGAATGATGGGACGGTCGCGACGGAACGGCAGGGGCAACTTCATCCGCTGGAATCTAAGGGATGCCCCCGTCAGGTGCCACGCGTCAGTCCCGCCCCGTCCCCTGGCCGCCCCTCCCGAGCTGGCGGGTTCACGGAGTGTTGACAGCGCGACGCGGCATCGCCCCCCGGGCCGGGTTAACGGCGTTGACAGTGTTCCACTTTACATTTTGCGCCGGTCCGGTCCCCGAGGGGCCCCTGCGCATGCCCTTGAGTGTTGGCAACCTCTCGGAATTCCGAAGGGTTTACGAATTTTCAAGCAGGGGGATGACAGCGCGGGGATTCGCCTCTACATTGCGTTCGTCGGATTTCACTCAAGAGGGTGCTGCGCATGGCTTACGACGGCGAGCTTGTGAAGATGCAGAACGGTCGCTGGGCGCGGTTCCAGCGGTGCCAGGTGTACCGGCCGGGCGTGACGGACGCCGGCGAGACCATGCTCCTGATCGCGGTGGAGCTGGAGGAGCGCTATCAGCAGCTGCTCGACGAGGCGGCGGATTCCCTCGCGGAGTACCGCTCCCAGGGCGTGCCCGTGCAGGTGCGGCTGGCGCCGGACGCGCAGGGGCTCACCCTGCACCCGGAGGCCCAGGCCTCCGTCTCGGTGAACTAGGCCCCCTGCCGGGGACACAGGTTGTAAAGCCACGGGCTCCGCGCTTCACTGCGTGGGGCCCGTCGCATTTACAGCGCCGGGTGGCCGTCCACTTTTCAACGCGCCGCGCGCCACCCGCACGGCGCGCGAATGCCGCGCTCAGTCGTGGATCTGGAAGAAGCGGGCGGCGTTGTCCCGGGTGACCCGCCGGACGATGCGCTCGGACAGCTTCGCCTTGCCCAGGAGGTTCGCCGTGCGCGCGAGCCCCAGGATGTCCCCCGCGCCGTCGCCCGCGTCGGAGTCCAGCACCAGGCGCTCGCTGCCCAGCCGCCGCACCAGGGCCACCGCCCGGTCCGCCTGGAGGGCCTCCGGGTGCAGGGTGAGGCCAGCCCAGTGGCCCACCTCCAGGATGGTCCGAACGGTGCGCGCGTTGGCGTGGTCCACCAGCGCGCGTGAGGGCAGCAGGCCCGACTGGCGCAGGAGCGTGAGGATGCGCCGCGTGTGGCGCTCCTTGTCCTTGAGCGGCGTGTGCACCACCACGCGCAGCTTGAGCTGGCGGGCCAGGGCCAGCTGCTCCAGGAAGGCCTCTTCCTCCTCCTCGCCGCCCACGTGCAGCCCCGTCTCACCCAGGGCCACCACCCGGCCGCCCTCGAAGTAGTCCGGCAGGTGGCTCAGGACTTCGGACAGCCCCCGGCGCGGGATGCAGCGCGGGTGCACGCCCAGGGCGGCCCAGGCGCGGATGCCCAGCCGCTCCAGGCGCGGCAGCTGCTTCTCCACCAGCTGGTCGAAGTGCTGGCGCAGCCCCTTGGCCGTGGGCTCCGGGAAGTGGTGCGCCACCACCAGGGCCCGCTCCACGCCGAAGAAGCGCATGGACTCCAGGTCCTGGTCCGTCAGGGCCTCCGGGTGGAGGTGCGCATCGAAGAGCGGAAGCGGCTCGGCCACGGGCAGTCGTTCTCCTTGGGTTTCAGTCCTGGCCCGTCGCGGCGCCCTCGTTGCGCGGGTCACTGGAGGAATAGCGCAGGTTGGTGCGCGGGTCGCTGTAGACGGCCTCCGCGTCGCCCCAGGCGTCCACCCGGCGAAGCTTGTGGCCCTTCGCCTCCAGCGTGGACAGCGTCGCCGGCTCCAGGCCCCATTTGTCCACCCACAGCTCGTCCGGGAGGTATTGGTGGTGCAGGCGGCCCGCGCCCACCGCGCGCGTCACGTCCATGCCGTGGTCCACCACGTTGCTGATGGCCTGGATGACGGTGGTGGGGATGGTGGAGCCGCCAGGGCTGCCCACCGCCAGCATCACCCGCTTGGGGTCCTCCTTCGTGAACACCAGCGTGGGCGACATGGAGGACAGGGGCACCTTGCCGGGCTGGATGGCGTTGGGCTCCCCCGTGACGAGCCCGTACGCGTTGGGCACGCCCGGCTGCGCGGCGAAGTCGTCCATCTCGTCATTGAGGAGCACGCCGGTGCCCTTGGCCACCAGGCACGAGCCGAAGCTGTAGTTGACCGTGGTCGTCATGGCCACCGCGTTGCCGTCCTTGTCGATGACGGAGATGTGCGTGGTGTTCTTCTTCTCCGGCTCCGGCGTGAGCGGCCCCGCGTCCTTGCGCAGCGTGGAGGCGGGCCCGCCCTTCAGCGGCGCCAGCAGCGACGCGCTGGGCGTGGCCTTCTTCGGGTCGATGCCGCCCGCCAGGTCCGCGATGTGGCCGGGCGACGTCAGCCGCTCCAGCGGCACCTGCACGAAGGCCGGGTCGCCCAGGTACTTCGCGCGGTCCACGTACGCGCGCCGCACGGCCTCCACGTAGAGGTGCAGCGACTCAGGGTCGCGGTACGGCACGCCCTGCGGACGCAGCTGCTGGAGCATGCCCAGCACCTGCACCACCGCCAGCCCGCCCGCGCTGGGCGGCGGCATGGTGAGGATGCGGTGCCCCCGGTAGGTGGTCTCCAGCGGCGTGGCCGCGCGCGTGCGGTAGTTCGTCAGGTCCTCCTGCGTGAGCAGCCCGCCCGCGTCCTGCACCGTCTTCACCATCGCCTGCGCCACCGGGCCCGCGTAGAAGGCCTTCGCGCCGCCCTTGGAAATCCGCTCCAGCGTGCGCGCCAGGTCCGGCTGCTTGATCAGATGTCCCACCGGCGGCACGTCCGGCGTGCCCTGCGCGTTGGGGACAAGGAAGATGCGCGCGGCCTCCGGATCCTGGCGCAGACACTCCGCTCGGCCGGTGGCCATCTGCTGGTACTTGGGTGTCACCCAGAAGCCCTGCTTCGCCAGCCGGATGGCCGGGGCCAGCACCACCGCGGGCTTGAGCTTGCCGTGCTTGGACAACAGCTCCAGGTAGCCCGCCACCGCGCCCGGCACCGCCACGCTCAGGGCGCCGTCCGTGGACAGCCCCGGCACCAGCTCGCCGTCCTTCAGGTACATGTCGCGCGAGGCGCCCTTCGGAGCCACCTCCCGGAAGTCCAGCACCTGCGTGACTGCCGACTTCGCGTCGTGCACCAGCGCGAACCCGCCGCCGCCCACGCCGGAGTGGTAGGGACCCACCACCGCCGCCGCGAACGCCGCCGCCACCGCCGCGTCCACCGCGTTGCCGCCCTTGTCCAGCATCTGGAGCGCGGCCTCGCTCGCGGGCGGATACGCCGTGGCCACCGCACCTCCCCGGTAGGGACGTGCCGCACCCGCCTGCGTCGCCACCAGCAACACCGCGAGTCCCAGTGCGCGGAACAGGCTCCGTCCCGCGGCTCCCATGTGTGCTTTCCCCACCTGTGGACGCCTTTCCTTGTGATTTCCGGCCGTTCCCTAATGCACCATGCGCCGCGCCCGGACCAGGGTTTCAACGAGACAACATTTTTTTCCTTGGATTGTGAGTGGAGGCGGGGCAGGCTCCGCTCATGCGCAGCAACTGGCGGTGCTCATGAGTCCTCCGAACCCCGTGGAAAACCCGGCGTCGGTTCCGACTCCGGCCTCCACCACGGCACGGCTGACGACGTTCCTGAAGCCGCGCTTCGGCATCACGGTCCAATGCAACACGTTGTGTGTGGCAGTCAGCGCACGGCCCCCCCCGGACGTCCCGCGATCCGCTTTGCCGTCCGGGCGCGGTTGACGAGTTGATCGGCGGTCCCTAATTCTCCGCCGCATATGACAGCTCTGGCGGCGGTTGTGCTGTGCGCGGGCAAGGGCACGCGGATGAAGTCGGAGAAGGCGAAGGTCCTTCACCCCATCCTCGGCCGTCCCCTCTGCGCCTATCCCTTGAAGCGGGCCCTGGAACTGGGCGCCACGCACGTGGTGCCGGTGGTGGGCCACCAGGCTTCGGAGGTGGAGAAGTCCATCCGCTCCCACTTCCCGGACGCGCCCCTGCGCTTCGCGCTCCAGAAGGAGCAGAAGGGCACCGCGGACGCGGTGAAGGCGGCCGAAGACGCGCTGAAGGGCCACGAAGGCCGCGTGCTCATCCTCTACGGAGACGTGCCGCTGTTGCGCAAGGAGACGCTCCAGGCGCTGCTCGCCGCGCATGACGCCGCGGGCGGAGTGCTGGCGCTGGTGTCCACCACGCTGGAGGACCCCACCGGCTACGGCCGCGTCATCCGCGAGGCCGGCAAGGTCGCGCGCATCGTGGAGCACAAGGACTGCACCCCGGAGCAGCGCGCGGTGAAGGAGTGCAACGCGGGCATCTACTCCGTGGACGCGGCCTTCCTCTGGAAGGCGCTGGCGGAGATCAAACCCGTCAACGCGCAGGGCGAGTACTACCTCACCGACCTGGTGGAGATGGCCGCGAAGCTGGGCCCCGTGGGCGCGGTGGACGCGGACGCCACGGAGACCGCGGGCGTGAACGACAAGGTGGAGCTGGCGGCGCGCGCCCGCGTCCTCCAGCAGCGCATCAACGAAGCCCACATGCGCGCGGGCGTGTCCATCCAGGACCCGGCCACCGCGTACATCGAAGAGGGCATCACCATTGGCACCGACACGGAAGTAGGCCCCAGCGTCTCGCTGATGGCCGGCACCGTCATCGGGAAGAACGTCACCATTGGCCAGGGCAGCGTGCTCACGGCTTCTGTCGTGGCGGATGGCACCCACATCAAGCCCTACTCCGTGCTGGAGGAGGCGCGTGTGGGCGAGCGCTGCATCATCGGCCCGTTCTCCCGGCTGCGCCCCGCCACGGAGTTGGCAGAGGAAGTGCATCTGGGGAACTTCGTGGAGACGAAGAAGGCCCGCATCGGCAAGGGCAGCAAGGCCAACCACCTGACTTACCTGGGCGACGCGAACATCGGCGCGGGCTGCAACATCGGCGCGGGCACCATCACCTGTAACTATGACGGGGTGAACAAGCACCTGACCGAGCTGGGCGATGGCGTCTTCATCGGTTCGGACAGCCAGCTGGTGGCGCCGGTGAAGGTGGGGGACGGCGGGTATGTCGGCGCGGGCACCACGGTGACGAAAAATGTGCCTCCTGGGAGCCTCGCTGTGTCCCGCGCGCCACAGGTGGTGAAGGAGGGTTGGGTGGCGGCCAAGAAGGCGCGGCAGGTGAAGGTGAAGGCTGGTTAGGAAGAGTGCTCGCCTGCTGCTCGGTCGGCGGGGCGGGGTTGGGCGTGTTGGGCGTGAACGGGTTGCCCGTGGTTTGCTCCGGCGCCGCGGGACGAGAAAGAGGCAGGAAGAACATGTGCGGGATTGTTGGCTACGTCGGTGACAAGGAATCTGCTCCCATCCTGGTGTCGGGCCTGAAGAAGCTCGAGTACCGGGGCTACGACTCCGCGGGCGTCGCGGTGGTGGGCGGCAACCAACTCAACGTGGTTCGCGCCACGGGCAAGCTGCGCAACCTGGAGAACCGCGTGGTGCAGGACCTGCCCAAGGGCACCACCGGCATCGGCCACACGCGTTGGGCCACGCACGGCCGTCCCTCCGACGAGAACGCCCACCCGCACACGTACAAGAACGTCGCGGTGGTGCACAACGGCATCATCGAGAACCACCTGGTGCTCAAGGCGGAGCTGCGCGCGCGCGGCCACGTGTTCGCGTCGGAGACGGACTCCGAAGTGTTCGCGCACCTCATCTCCGAGGAGGTGGAGCGCGGCGTGGACCTGCCGGACGCGGTGCGTGCGGCCATCAAGCAGGTGAAGGGCACCTACGGCCTGGTGGTGGTGTGCTCCAACGACCCGGGCCGCATCGTGTGCACGAAGGACGCGTCGCCCATGGTTCTGGGCCTGGGCGAGGGCCAGAACTTCGTGGCCAGCGACGTGCCGGCGCTGCTCGAGCACACGCGTGACTTCGTCTACATGGAGGAGGGCGACCTGGCGGTCATCACCGCGGCGAAGGTCGACATCTTCAACCGCGAGGGCAAGCTGGTGAACCGCCCCACGCGCCGCATCGACTGGACGCCGATGATGGCGGAGAAGGGCGGCTACAAGCACTTCATGCACAAGGAGATCCACGAGCAGCCCCGCGCCATCGCGGACACGCTGCGCGGCCGGATGCTCCTCACCGAAGGCGACGTCCACTTCGAGACCTGGAACCTCACGCAGGAGCAGGTCCAGTCCTTCACCAAGGTCACCATCCTGGCCTGCGGCACGTCCTGGCACTCGGGCGTGGCCGGCCGGCACATGATTGAATCGCTGGCGCGGCTGCCGGTGGAGGTGGAGCTCGCCAGCGAGTTCCGCTACCGCGACCCCATCGTGGAGAAGAGCCACCTGGTCATCGCCATCAGCCAGTCCGGTGAGACGGCGGACACGCTCGCGGCCTTCAAGGAAGCGAAGCGGCTGGGCGCGCACACCATGGCCATCTGCAACGTCATCGGCAGCGCGATGACGCGTGAGGCGAACCTGCACGTCCTCACCAACGCGGGCCCTGAGATTGGCGTCGCGTCCACCAAGGCGTTCACCACGCAGCTCGTCACGCTGTACCTGCTGGCGGTGAAGCTGGGCCGCATGCGCGGCACGCTGTCCGTGGAGGCCGCGCAGGAGCACCTGACGCACCTGACGCAGGTGCCGAAGATGATTGAAGAAGTCCTCAAGTGCGAGCCGCAGGTGAAGCGCGTCGCGCGCGAGTTCATGAACGCGCAGGACTTCCTCTTCCTCGGCCGCGGCCCCATGCACCCGGTGGCGCTGGAGGGCGCGCTCAAGCTGAAGGAAATCTCGTACATCCACGCGGAGGGCTACGCGGGCGGTGAGATGAAGCACGGCCCCATCGCGCTCATCGACGAGAAGATGCCCGTCGTCGTCATCGCGCCGAAGCAGCCGCACGTCGCGTACGAGAAGATCATCGGCAACATCGAGGAGGTCCGCGCGCGCGGCGGCAAGGTCATCGCCATCCTCGACGAGGACGACAACCAGGCGGACACCCTGGCCGACCACGTCATCCGCATCCCCTCCGCCTGCGCGCTGCTCGCGCCGGTGGTGGCCACCATCCCGCTGCAGTTGCTCGCGTACCACGTGGCGGAGATGCGCGGGAACGACGTGGACCAGCCGCGCAACCTGGCCAAGAGCGTGACCGTCGAGTAGCGCTTCACGGCTTCCACGCCTGAATGCGAAAGAGCCCGGACTCCCTTCACAGGGGGCCCGGGCTTCTTTGTTTGCCGGCGCTACTTCTCGTCCGCCAGCTCCAGGAGCACCTCCAGGTCCGCGGCGGCGTCCAGCGACTCCAGCAGCTCCAGGTTCTCCACCACCTCGCGGTCCTCGTCGGTGAGCTGGGGCTGGGGCCGGCGGGGTTCGGTG